>JABMRO010000619.1 GCA_013202635.1 Planctomycetota bacterium | reverse complement strand
TGAGCGTTTTTGACTGAAAAGTTAGAATTTAGAATTAGACAAGACTCAAGACGACCCCATTAGAGTAAAAGACACTCTAACGGGGCAAGTTTGGGGTTGGTTTTTAGCGTTTTTTGTCGAAAATTGCTCGATTTTCGATGCTTTTTGTCAGTAATTTGTGCTTAGCTCCCCGGCAGAAAAGCAAGTAAGCACACACCGGGGACAAGCTAAAGGCAGGCCAGCATTAGGAGCATACAGAATACGGAAGTCCTGTTAGTCCCGTAAGGGATGCCTTATGGCAGAACGTAGTAAATACAAATAGTACCGAACCGCAGGCAGCACAACGCAAGTGCATCATGGCATGAAGGATGATTGAAGGTTATCATTATCCGAACAATTTTCATTTTACAATCAATATTTCTTAGTCCAGAAACGCCTTATAATTAGAAAGGTAGAGTGTGTGCGCTAATGAGCCGGCTGGCCATTTACAGAAAACTTGGGACAGAGCGAGTACTACACATGTACATTTGGATGTCTATCGCCCCGACAGAGTCCGTGGAAGTCATGTTGTGTGTTTCGTAGGATATACTTCGGATTATTTCATTGTCCGGAACAGTTGGGGAAATAGCTGGGATCAGAGAGGATTTGGGTATGCATCCAACAGCTATGCCCAAGCAGCATTCACTGATGTATATGGTGTAGTGGCCTAAGTCAACAGTTTGTGTATTTTTGTTGGACATGATTACATTTCAAGCGTCTTTGGATGTATTGGTGTTAGGAAAATTAATTAGGTTAGGCTGTCTGAGTTATCGTAAGACGCCGCTATTGAAGGGAGCAGGAAAAAATGGCAAAAGTTAAAGATATAAAGGCCGTAATACACGATATGAAATTCAAATATGACTGGAAAATAGTCATAGTATTGACGTTATTGGTAGTCACATGCGGTTGTGCATCCAAAAGGGCAGACGGACGGATTGACAAGCCTGGCTGCTATTTGGATAACATGACCGTTGACAAGATTGGCCGAGAGTTGGATAACATGGCCAAAGGACGCAAAAAGTTTGGCACCATTTCACTTTCCGAGCCGATTCTGGTCGAATCTAAAAAAGACCAGTCAGGCCCTTTCGATTTTACATTAACGACCGGTCCAGATAATTATTACAACGATGCACGAAATAATGTGCAGGGTAAGATGGCCCGTTCATATCAGTTCGTAAGAGACTCCGGCGTAGGTTTATCGATTCAGGGAGATATTTCAAGTTTGGCTGCTTATGGCGTCAAACTCAAACAATATGAACAGGAAGTTGCCGCCCTCGATGCCCAGAATAAACTTCGTGCCCAGGCTCGTGACCTTGAGGCTCAAAAAGTAATAGCTGCACTGCCTGATAATGCCACCGAAGAGCAACTTCTGGAAGCGCAAGCAAGAGCAGCCGAAATTCGGGCAGGTAAGGACACTATAACACTTCCAGAATATCCCACTTCTACTCAAGTTCAAACATCCAATAACTCTACTCCACCTTCCAGCAAAGAGATAACTGAATTCCTTGGACTTCTGGAAGGAACACCTGATTTGAAAATTTCGAATCGTTCGGCCATTAACACCGCGGCAGGTGATACTGTTACTGAAGCTATTTTCACGCTTCTTGGAAATCCAGCCAAGACATCCCAATTCAAAGATAAACTTATGCTCTTCGGAGTCTCTATGGTTTCGATTACTCCCGGTTATGTAACCAAGGAGGGGTACACCGGGGAATTGTCTGTGACCTGCGACTACTATTATAATAAAGCGAGAAGAGAGTTGTTAACAAAAATCAAGAAAGTTGAAGAAAATAAAGAAGTCGAAGATAAAGATGAAGACCTTATTAACTTAGTCAAAGAAGCCCTTGAAGCCACCAAAACCTCTGGCGTCACCTCTCCCTTCCAACTCAAAATTCCACAAAGGCACACAAAAGAATTCAGAGAAAGATACACCCCACTGGCAGCAGCGGTATCGCCTATGACCGATGTAGATGCGTTGGATCTATCTTCCAGCATTCGCAATCAAACATTTTCCGCTATGAAGATATCAGCAGTTTTGTCGTATGCGGGCTTAGGGGGACAAGCAGAGGTCTTCGAAAAATGGGCCAAGAAACTTGAGCAGGACACTCAGACACGTACCTCCTATGCAGCGATAACATCATTCAGTGATAGTGGTCACTTTGGTTTTCGCATCAGACCGCGACTAAAAGCAATCAAAGATGGAAAAACCCCCGGATATGAACTTGAAGATCAGAGTTTTCCAGCGGTTGTTATTGTTGGTATTGATACCGATGACTTGAAATTAGCTTTTAAATATGAAGGTAGCAAGCTTGTCGCATATGAGCCGACGATTGAATTTTACCAAACTGTGAATTGGCTACCAAATAAGGAAGTATCTCTTTGGGATATGGTAAACGGAAGGCATCTTTGGAACAAGCTCTGGGGAAATGAACCGACTGAAAGCAAGCGTTTGGAGTGGCTGAAAAGCTATAATAAAGTAAATAATGATTTGAAAAACAACCAAAATATCAGGGGGAATGAGAATGAACTGGCTGAAGCCGGGTGGCTTAACAGGCAGAAAAATTATGATATAAAAGCTCAAGCTATGAAAAACAACCAAAATATTACTGGCCGAAATTCTGATTTTGAAAAGTATGTTACAAATCGCGTTGACCTATTGAGAAATCAGATATTAGGCATGTATTCCAGTCAATATCTTCCCATGGAATTTCTGGCTGGAAAACCTATTAAGAAGAAACCGACGGTTAATAATCCAAGCAAGTTTTTTAAAAGCTGGTATGATGCGCCAAGCACATATGCAATTAAAGGGGAGAATTTTGAGGGGCAGGTTGTGGGAGCAAATATAGGCGGCCAGCCTTGTAAATTTGAAGTTGTGGGAGATAACACGACTCTTGTTACCTTCCCAGGGCTACCTGATCCGAGCAGAGCTGAAGCTCAAGCTGATTTAAAAATCTGCCAAGTCAATTTAAATATTACTCAAATACAGAAGAGAATTAATGAAGCTAACACGACTCTGAGCATCAACAGTAAAGACCCAGCCGTCATAGAGAAAAAGGAAAAAGCGAAGACTGATTTAACCACTGCTAAGAGTGATATGGCAATTGCTAAGGCTAATAAAAAAGTTGCAGAAAAAGAAAAGGTCCTTGCCCAGACAAGTATACTGCCGCCCGGATCACAATTAGACATTGTTCTGATTACAAGAACAAAAGAAGGCCCCATCCCAGCAGGTACTGTCAAGTTCATACACAATGTTACTCCGAAGCCATCAGCCGGCAGTAAACCCAAAGCACCGTCAAGCAGTAAACCCAAAACGGATACTACATTAACGATTACTCGAAATGCAGCAAATAAGATTCTAACTATTTCGTCCAAGGGAGAGTCTGAAGAAGTCGGCAAGTTGATCGCTATTGTCAAGGAAGGGGAAAAGACTGGTGCTAACGTTGACCTAAAATTAAATGCCTCGGGTCAAATGGACGTCAAGACGGATACCAATACTAAATAATATTTGCTTATTATAATGGGCGTATTTTAATTTGGAATTAAAGGGGTACGGTACATTTTTCGATGAGTTGTGGTTGGTAAAGAC
>JABMRO010000618.1 GCA_013202635.1 Planctomycetota bacterium | reverse complement strand
TCGATGTATGAAGTCCGAGTTAGGCTTGCGGCCAATCTATCATCAGAAAGAAACCCGATGCGATGGTCACATTTTCATAACTCTACTTGCTTATCATCTATTACATGCCATTCGCTTTAAGCTTCGTCAAAAGGGAGTAAGGTTTTGTTGGACAACGATTTGTAAACAACTATTAACACAGGTTAGGGTAAATACGACGATGAAGCGTAAAGATGGTAAAATTATCCATATCCGAAAATCATCTAAGGCGGAACCTTCACATGAGGCCATCTATGATGCATTAAATTTACCTCACCAACCGGGGAGAACAGTGAAGGCTATCTTGTAAATAACTCAATGTGTAGTGTCAAAATGAGAGTTTCCTGGAATCTAACTGTCTGACATTACACAACTATTTTTTTGGGGGCATGAACTTAGGTTACCGTCCCCTGTTATTTCCGCTTATTTGAGATCGAATCACCCCCGGAGCATTTTCATCCATATCCTGCTTGCGCTGCAACAATATAATGGAAGCGATTACCAGAACACCCCCTAATATTTGCAATGGCCCCATAGTTTCCTTTAAAAAGAGAAAAGATAAAGCGCCGGCCGTTATCGGTTCCAGTGTAGCGGTAATACTGGCATTGGTGGAGCGGATCAAATTAATACCTTCAAAGTAAAAACCGAATGGCAGAATGGTGCCCAGCACGCCAATAAAGAATATCCACCACCACGCAACCGGAGAATAGGCATGAAAAAAGGCCTCCAATGGAAAATGCAGAATGTTCCAGATCAGGGCGGCAAAAAGCAAGGCATAAAACAACACCGTCCAGGGATTGTATTTGCGCATACCATACTCACTTAAAAGTGAATAGGTGGCAAAAGCAACCGCCGCCAGAAGACCGCCGATAATTCCTGCCTTGTTCACACCAAGCAGGTCTATATTATATGCTCCCACGACAAGGAAACAGCCGGTCAAAGTCCCGAGGATCGCTATAACAGTTGCAGGGCGAAGCTTATAGCGTGCAAAAACGACCGAATACAGGGTAACGAAAACGGGGCCGGTGTAGTGCAGCAGGATGGCAGCCGCCACATTTATCTTGCTGATAGCAAACAGGTAGAAAAATTGAGCGGCTGCAATTCCAAATATGCCTAATAGAAGAAAATATATACTGTCTCTGGGAGAGATCCTCAACAGTGAAGGGTGCCTGAAACTCAGCCAAAATAAAAGGCCCACAAATGAAATGGTTGTCCGCAGTTGTACTACCTGGAACGGCGAAAGTCCGTTGTTGAACAGGTACTTTGATGCAGACCCGGATACGGCCCATAAAATCGCCGCTATGGATACATATGCGTAACCTCGCTTGATAGAATTTGAGGCGTCTATCAATATCATGTTCTCCCTGAAAAATTAATCAGCATATCCTGGGGACAAAAGAGAAGTCCATTCACGCGTTTTTCATGTATTTTCCGAGTAGACGTTTTTGGATCTCTGTTTTGCCCATTCCAGGTTATCTTTTTTCACACCGTCGCGATAGATGTCCAGTATCAGCATCGTATGCTTTTTGGCAGTTTGATAACCATCCTCCACAGCCTGTTCGATAATGCGCCAATTTTTGGGTTTGGCAAACTTCTGAAAAGCGATGCTGATTTCCGGAAAGAATTCTTTGGCCAGTCCGTCGATAAATGCAACATAGAAAGCCAGGCCGGCGGTTTGGCGCTTTTGAATGATGTGGTGCAATGTTCCGTATTCATTGGTATCCACCAGAAGATCTTTGAGGGCCCGTGCTATGAACTCCACCAGCGAAAAAGGGAACGCCACAACCATCTCCCGCCAGCTTTCCCTGTCAAATGTCGTATCCTGTATTTCGCCCAGTTCGTGATAAATGTAAGTGTCCTTTACAGCCACAAAAATCTCAGGAAAAAGAACGCTGTGATTCTGGGACATCGCCGGAATGGTTAACAAATCCCGCGCCAACTCCCGACCTAGGGTGTAAATACTGTATCCATTTGAACGGGTTTTACCCTCAACGACCGCAAGAAAAATGGAAAATCTCGTTCGATATATCATCCGCGCCTCCTTCTCCCAGGATAGAATGACCTATATTCGAGATAAAGCCAAGGTTGTTTATCAATCTAAGGACGGAAAAAAGCAAAAAACCTTTGATGCCTTAGAGTGGCTTGCTGCCATGTGCTCTCATGTTCCTAACAAAGGAGAGCAGATGGTCCGGTATTATGGATACTATAGTAATGTGCCCCGGGGCAAACGAAAAAAACAGAACCGGGATGAGTCGATACCTTACATCCTTGAACCGGAGGAATCATCCAAAGAATACAAGGGGAACTGGTCCAGATTGATCCAAAAAATTTATGAATTTGATCCCCTTATCTGTCTAAAATGTTCGGGAAAAATGAAAATAATCAGCGCGATAGAGGACGAGCAGGTAATAGAGAAGATTCTCAAACACTTGGGACTTTGGGATCAGAAAGCCAGACCACC
>JABMRO010000617.1 GCA_013202635.1 Planctomycetota bacterium | reverse complement strand
GTATTCGGCCAAAGAGACTATGGTATTGGTGATTCCCAAAATATTGATAGTGCTGCTGTTGATTCTGGCATATTTTGACCCGATGTGGAATGTGATGCAAAGACCCGATGAAAATAAAAAGATTCTTGCGCTTGTGGATACGTCTTCTTCGATGGAAGTCGAGGATAGAGCCGAGGGCAGCCGAGGCAAGCGGGCCGAAGGTATGCTTGAAAATCTCAAGCAAAAGATGCGGTCTTCTTACATAGATTTTGAAAGCATGGAATTTGACAGTGAGGTGTACGAGCAGTCAGATCGCAGTCGCAAGCAGGATAAGCAGCTTGCAGAGAATATCAGGGAGACCGATTTAGGCAAGTGTCTGGTTACGATAGCAGATAAGCCGGATACGTCCAAATACATGAGCGTTCTTCTGCTTACCGATGGCGGTGACGAATTGGTGCAAAATATTAAGCTGCCTGAAGTGCCTGTTTATATAGCGGGTATGGGGAGCGAACCTGAGACCTGGAATGATATAGCAATAACAAGGGTTGAGTCGCCGGAGGTTGTTGAAGGGCAAAGCGATTTTGAAGTAACCGCTGACATCGCAGCCCGCTGTGCCTCCTATAGTTTTGCCACAGGAGCAGAGCGGGTAAGTGCGAGAGTGGAAGAGATGGACGGACAGGATTGGGAAACTCGTGATTCGAAATTTGTTGACCTTGGGGACTCCGGAGCACGTGTGAAGTTCACTGTTAAAAGTCCATCTGAAATGGGAATGAAAAAGTATCGTGTTCGAGTTGAAACGGTTGATGGGGAGCTTTCCACATTGAACAATACACGGATTTTTCCAGTAGAGGTACGTAAAAATACCCTTTCCGTACTTCTGTTTGCTCAGCAGTTGGGATGGGATTTCAGACAGATTTACAAGGAACTTTCGGATGATTCTTCGATGGCACTGACATCGCTGTTTCGCGTGAGCAGTGATCGATTTGTTGTTCGGGGCAGTCGTCAGAAAGGTGACGAGAATCTTGAAGCCGGCTTTCCTTCTACTAAAGGACTGCTTGATCTATATAAATGCGTTATAATAGGTTCGTTTCCTGCTTCACAGTGGCGGCAGGGCCAGTTGCAGGCTTTGGTAGAGTATGTCCGTGAAGGAGGGGCGGTGATATTTCTCGGAGGAGAGCATTCCTTTGGTCAGGGCGGGTATTCGAGGACAGTTATTGAGCCGTTGTTTCCCTGGCAAATAAGTGCAGGGGAACCTAAACTGCAAACGGGCCAGTTTACGGTTAACGTGCCGTTGTCGGCGGCCAATCACAGTATTGTTTCCGAAATGTCACAACTTATTTCCCAGGCTTCCGGAGCTACTATCGAGAGTTTAAATCTGTCCGGGTCTTTGAGGAGCGGGGCTGTTAATCTTCTGGATGCTTCATTAGGTAACAGGACAGTATCAGTGGTTGCACTTCAGCGCTTTGGAGAAGGACAGACAATGGGAGTGGCGACGAACACGATGTGGAAATGGACTCAGGCTTCCGATGTGCTTAAGCAGGCTTACAGTCATTTTTGGCGACAATCGGTAAGGAATCTGTCGCAATGGGAGGAAGGGGAGCGTTTTGTTGGCGTCAAGTGGGACAAAAAAAGCTATAAACCCGGTGAGCAGGCCAGCACGACGATTCGTGTGGCGGGGCGCTATAATCCCGGGCAGTTACATTTGAAGGCAACGTTGAAGGCCGGCGAGGAACCTCAGCCTGTATCTGTCGAACCTGTGATGGGTAGAGAGAATACGTTTAGGGCGGAAATGGTTTTTTCCAAGAGGGCCGAATATCTGTTTGAGGTTGATGCGCATGTTGGAGAGAAACTGTTAGAGTCTTACGAAAAGACGTTAGTTGTAGGACCGAGTGTGAATGAAGGTGCGAATCTTGAAGTTGACCATGCGTTTCTGGACAACCTGGCGATGCGAAGCGGCGGTTCATATTTTCGAGAAAATGAGCTTGATAATTTGGTTGAAGCACTTAGAAGCAGAATCATAGATTATGCTGTCAGTGTTGAGATTCCGTTAGTTCAGGATAAGTACATATACATTCTGATATTTTTGG
>JABMRO010000616.1 GCA_013202635.1 Planctomycetota bacterium | reverse complement strand
GCTTGTTAACTTCACCTTACTTCTAAATCATACGTGCTACTCAACCAAGGAAGAACTACATAGTTGTCATTTAGAAAACTCAAGTTACCACTTCGGCGAAGAGAGTTGTGCTGGAACACGAATTGAAATTGAGCTCAATCAAAACAGCTCCAACAGCAATGTTTTATCTTACAGGCAGTATTGTCCAGCGTGTCTATACTTGCTTACCTCAAAGTTGTTTAGATTAAATCCAGCAGTTCCTCTAATCTTAGTTGAAGCTGTTGTAAGAGTTCGATTTATATACCATTTAAATTTCACAAAGCAATTCGAGTGGCTTTCTTCAGCTCCATTAAGAGCACCCCCGATTGTCATGTCCTAAGGTGGTTGTGGAGTGACAATACTCCGTTATGCACTCCAATTTGCCGGATTAGTTAGGATTTGATAATGCAAATAGTAACATTATGCTGCTCATTCCTTTGTTTTAACCAACAGGATTAATTGCAGAAATAATGTTGTAAGGAGATTAGAGATGCCAAGAACGTTAATTATTCTAATGCTCTCTGTTCTGATGTTATTTCCCAATATTGCAACTGCTCAAAGTAAGGAATCTGATATTGAACAACTAAATACAAAGATTATAAAACTCCAGCAGCAGATTATTGAAATACAGAAAAAGCACAATGATGAAATCAATGTTTTAAGACAACAGATAAATGAACTTGCTTCTGAGGCTGGTAAGCAAAGAGGCAAGGATGAACTTACGGCTTTGCGAGAATTAGCAAAAGCCAAAGCAGCAGAGGAAGCTGTCACTGAAGAGAAGCTTGAAGAAACAACTTTTAAATCCGGCAGTATAGGCTTACAAGCCTTGAATCCGGAAATTAGTGTTACCGGCGATGCCCTCTTCTCTTCAAGACAAGATACAACAAGCGACGAGAGCAGCGATTTTGACTTTCGAACCTTGGGTATCCATTTCGAATCATGGTTGGACCCGTACACCCGGTTTAAGGCAGCGATACCGGTAACCGAGAGTGGAACTGAGCTTGGTGAGGGATACATGACTTTGTACGATGTTGCCGACGATCTCAATTTGACATTCGGTAAGTTTCGTCAGCAATTTGGCGTAGTGAACCGCTGGCACAAACATGGTTTGGACCAGGTTGATTTCCCGCTGGCTCTTCGCCAGATTTTTGGCAGCGGTGGTCTTAATCAGAGTGGCTTATCGTTGGATTGGTTAATGCCACCTGCAGGCGATGCATCGCAGCAGTTAACGTTCCAGGTTACAGACGGCTCGAATAGTCATTTGTTTGGTGATAATGCCCGTAATAGGCCCAGCCTTCTTGCGCACTATAAAAACTACCGGGATTTGTCAAAAGATACTTACTTGGAATGTGGCTTAACTAGCTTCGTAGGCTGGAACGACGAATGGGATATACAGGGCGGCACCAAACAAAATAGCAGTAAATTGACAACTGTACTTGGGGCAGACTTGTCGGTCCTGTGGGAGCCAGCCGAAAAAATGCGTTACCGAAATATAGAATGGCGAAGCGAAGCATATTGGTTAAACAAAGAACTTTTAGGGCCAGATGGGTCAGGTTCTGACACGATCAGCGCCTGGGGCCTGTACAGTTATCTGCAAACTAAAATCTCACGTACAATCGATATCGGCATCAGAGGTGACTTCTATGTGCCTGATACCAAAAGTTACGCCAATCTCTCCAGTCCGCTCTCGCTTTCGCCATTGGCTGTGACAAGTGATAATCCATATCTGTGGCAAGTCAGCCCGTATATTACCTGGTGGCAAAGTCCGTTTGTGAAGTTTCGAACAGAGTATGATTACAGTAACGGCAAGGGAATAGAGAATCCTGAACATGTCATTTGGCTGCAGTTAATATTCTCAGCCGGCCCGCACAAACATGAGCGTTATTAATAGAAGGGAGTAAGGTCGCTATGAAAAAGATATTGATCATAATCGCACTCGTTTCGGTTTTTCCAATTACGGGCGTACATGCCAAACCGCATCTGAATGTCGTAACAACATTGCCCGATTATGCATCTTTTGCAAAGCTTATCGGTGGTGACCGTGTCTCTGTCAAATCTATCGTCAGAGGCGATCAGGATGCACATTTTATTCGCCCTAAACCCTCATTTGCTACTGCGTTGCGAAACGCGGACGTTTTGGTTGCTACAGGGCTGGACCTGGAACTTTGGGCACAAACCGTGATAGACAATTCCGGCAATAGAAAGATTCGGAGCGGCCAGGCAGGCTATGTATCTGCATCTGCTGAAATGAAGCTTCTGGAAAAACCCCAGACCTTATCGAGAGCCGAAGGAGGTGTTCATATTTACGGCAATCCGCATGTTACATGCAGTACTATTCAGATGAAGGTGGCTGCCCGCAATATAGCCAAAGGATTGATTAAGAATGATCCTGAAGGCAAGGAGATATATTCACACAATCTAAAAAAATTACATCAACAGATTGATGAACGATTGTTTGGTTCCAAACTTATGGAAATGCTTGGTGTCGATATATTATACAGTCTTGCCGAGCAGGATAAGCTAATAACTTTTCTCCAGGAGCAAAAATATGAAGGAAGGCCGCTAATTGAATATTTAGGTGGCTGGATGAAAACAATGCTCCCGCTTCGTGGCACACAGATCGTTACTTATCACAAAAACTGGATTTACTTTATCAGACTCTTCGGGCTGGAAGAAGCAGGTACAGTTGAGCCCAAGCCCGGCATACCGCCTTCTCCTAAGCATGTAGCTAATTTAATTAACCTGATGCGAGAAAGAAATGTCCGCATCATTCTCGCTGCAAACTATTTCGATGAGCAGAAGATAAGAACAGTAGCAGCAAGGACAAATGCTGAGGCTGTTATTGTTTCCCTTTACGTTGGTGGTGCTACCGGTGTAGATGATTACTTTAAACTTGTAGATCATTGGATTGAAGGGTTGCTAAAGGCGGCTAAGAAGAAAGGCCTTTTAAGCTCTGACTGACTCACGGTTTTGTACAAACTTTTCATCTGTCGAAAGAGCCTTCAGAATGTGGCATGGGTTTCTGAAATTAAGATTTGTCCTTTACCAGTTCTTATTCTTGCTGTCTTTTCTTGTTTTATTGCCCGGTACAACTCTTACAAACGCTGGTGACTTTCAAAAGTAGAATGATATCAGTGTTCTGGGCATAATCTTAAAGTTTCGTTTCTGATAAGCAATAAGAATGATTCAATCGGGGGGAACATGAAAATGAATCAAATAACAACACTAGAGTTAAGACGTCGCACAATTGCAAAATCGCTTCTCTGGCGTTTAATTGGCATCGTCTGGACCTGGGTGGGGGCTTACTTTATTTTGCTGCTCACGCCGCAAAGATTTAGAAGCGCATCACTAATGGCCACTGCCATAGTTATATACCATCATTCGACACGAATGATTATGTACTACTTATATGAGCGGATATGGAGCAACATCCGCTGGGGCAGAATTGACGAAGATAAATTGGAAACAGTAGCAATTTCCACAAAAATAAAGCTCATCTGGATATTCGTTGTTATGTTAGCCTTGGCCCTGATCTTATTCCTAATCCTCTACGTTAATCCACTAATGAAAAAATTGGTTTGACCTTACAACTCATTGTTTCTCAAAATCAGACGCTTGCTTTAAATAACAAGGAACTGGCCTTTAATATCTACATATTAACTAATTGGAGAAACTACGATGACAGAATTAGTGAGATTTTTTTCAGTTCAGATTACTTTGCTGGCTGTGGTATTAATTCTGCATACCTATGTAGGATTGCACATAATCAGACGCACCTTGATATTTTCAGACCTGGCCCTTGACCAGTTAGCAGCTTTTGGTGCCCTTGCTGGTATAGGTTTAGGAATAGAATATGGCACGCTGCAATCGTATTTATCTTCAATGGTAGTAGTGCTTTTCGGTGCTTTGCTGCTGGCCCTGATCAAACCCAAGAGCCGAGCGATACCACGAGAAGCGGTTATTGGCATTATATATGCGCTTGCATTAGTTGCTTCACTTTTACTGGCCGATAAGCTCCGCGGCGGAGAAGCCTATGTAACCAAGACACTTTCCGGCTCAATGTTATGGGTTAGCTGGCCTTTGGTATTTGTGACAACCGTTGTTTACATTGTTTTGTTGCTGTTTCATTATAAGTTTCGTCACAAGTTCATTGGATTGGCAGAGAACAAGATAAGAAACGAACAACTTTGGGACTTCTTACTTTTCACAACCCAGGGAATTATTACGGTTTTAATTGTTCCTATTGCAGGGGTACTTCTGGCTTATGCGTTTTTGATGATTCCCGCGGCTATTGCGGCTATGTTTACAAAGAAATGGGCATTGGCGGTTATAATAGGATGGACCGCCGGATTCACGGCCTGTGTGATCGGTCTTTGCTCATCATACTTTTTTAACTTGCCGTATGGGCCTAGTTTAGTGTTAAGTCTGGGTGTGTTTTTTATTGCTGCGGTAGTCATTCGAAGTTTGTTTTCCAACAATAAGCTGTCTGCATGAAAGGATATGATTAATGCTGCCAATAATTCAAATTTTAGGTGTGCCTTTTCTTGCTTGTATCCTGATGAGCTCTATTCTTGGCTATTTGGGAATACACGTGCTCAAAAGGGAAGTTATATTTATCGATATCTCCCTGGCTCAAATTGCAGCGGTTGGCTCTATCGCTGCCCACCTTGCATTCGAGGTACATGGAGATTCCCCTGTTGCGTATTTATGCTCCTTTGGCTGTGTCTTACTTGCAGCTGTGTTTTATGCTGTAATACGAAGCACAGTTTTTCAGATTTCGCTTGAAGCAATCATCGGTATTTCCTATGCCATTGCCGCAGCAGCAGCTCTTTTCCTGGTTGGCATCGCACCCGGCGGCCATATCCATGTTCAGAATATACTGTCCGGCAGTCTTCTCTGGACAAGCTGGAAGGACATAGCAGTGATTCTGCTCACTTTTTCAGCAGTAGGGTTTTGCTTCTATCTTATCCGAAAGCCGTTGACCAATGCCTCGAATGGTTATCAGCAGGCTCTTAATAAGTGTAGAGAGATAATATTTTGGGATTTTATTTTTTATTTGCTGCTTGGTATTGTAATAATGCTATCCGTTCAAATTGGCGGCGTTGTCGTGGTATTTGCCTACCTCATAATACCTGCCACAATATCGGTTATTATTTCTTCGCGTCTGGTTGTGCAGTTGATGATTATATGGGTTGCAGCAACAGTGGCGTCAATAGCAGGCCTGCTATTTTCGTATTATCTTGATTTTTCAATAGGACCTTCTATTGCGTTGTTTCTCGGGGGCGAACTGATACTCATCGCAATTATTGCACGATTTTGCGGAGAAAGAGGTTTAATGGAAGGGGAACCTCAGTTTTAAGAAGAAAAGATATGAAAACGTATGATACATGCTTGATTTGATACCTTGGGGTGGAAATACTTTTGAACACTTGCAGCAGAAGCGATGTAAATTGTAGTTGTATGAAAAACTATTTGAAAGGAGTATAACATTAGTGAAATTAGACATTTAATTAGGACATTGGCGCTCTTACTAACGATATCCATTACACCGGTGGCGGCAGTGGGCGAGACCGACGAATGGCCAGGCTGGCGGGGACCACATCGGGATGGGAAATCCCCTGATCGAGGCCTATTGAAAGCATGGTCGGACAAGGGACCCGAGCTGCTGTGGAAAGTGGACGGGATTGGTAAAGGATTCTCCAGCGTAGCCGTGAGCGGGGGGCTGATCTACATTACCGGTGATATAGACGAACGATTGGTGCTGTTCGCCTTCGATCTCAATGGCAACCCCCAATGGAAGACCGACATTGATGCGGCATGGACCAGAAACCATCCCGGATCGCGGTCAACACCGGTGATAGACAACGGCAACCTGTACCTTGTCTCTGGCCACGGACTGGTCGGCTGCTACGAAGCCAAGACCGGCAGAGAGAACTGGACCAGGCAGATGCGCGAGTTCGGCGGCGGCGTGCCGAATTGGGGCTATGCCGAGTCGGT
>JABMRO010000615.1 GCA_013202635.1 Planctomycetota bacterium | reverse complement strand
GTCCAAACGCTCTGCCGCTTCCCCCGCCAATCTGAATTTATCTTTTACTCTCGTAGTTGCCGTTCCCCATTCGATATCATCGTCAAGAGCCTGCCTGTGCTGGCTTGCCTGGAATGACAGCGCTGAGGCATAGTCCATTCCCCGGCCAAAAGCCCCAACGCCCGACCATTTGGCTTGCTCGCCACTATAGGTTAAAGCACTTATCTGAGAGCTATCCGCCCTGGCCGCCCCTGAGCTTCTTGGCGGTGGTGTTCCTGCTGTAAATCCTGGGAAATTTGGCATTACAGTTCTCCTTCCTGGTAAGCAAGGCGAATTATTAAAGTTAAAATCTTATGTATCAACGGGTCAGAAGAAATTGTTGCTAATTTTAGAAGGCCTCTTACTTCCCCTTCAATTTCGTCACCGAGGCAAAAACCTACCGACTTACATCTTTCAATTAAAACTATCTCAAGTTTGTCGTATTTCTTTTTTCCCAAAAGTCGCAACTGGCGCCTACATTCCCTGGAATCCTTGACTTGCTCTCTCGCAAGTTGTCTCTGCAATTCACCGTGAATTTCGAGAAGCGCATCCCACGCCCAGTCTTCTTGTTCCAGTAAAGGACTGCCTTCCCGCAAAACTTCATTTGTTGTTTTCTTATTTTCCTTTTTCATATTATTAATACCTTGAGTACATTGCTCCTGATTGTCTCTTCTGGAGGTCTGTCATCTTTCCAGTGCCCCCACCTTGTGACCCCATATAAGCCGCTTGCGCTCCACCCTGCAATATAGAACTGCCGGCTTTTAGATAGCCTGCCTGTTTGTACCCGGGCGCAGAACTACGGGCGGCTTTTGCCATTGAGGTATCGAGAATAGACCGGGATTTTAACGCCTGTACCCTTCTTGCTCCGGTAGTCCTGATATTAGCGCCTTCGATTGCCAGTTGTGCCGCCGTGTCCTCGGCCAGTAGAAGGGGGCTACCTTCAGGCGTAACACCGCTTTTACCTATTAAGGCCCTCTGGTGAGCAAGAAGCTGCTTTGACCGCCTGGTGTGCTGTGTGGCCTCAAAATCGGCTGCTCTGCGTTCTGCATCGGCCTCTCTCTTGGCTACTTTAGCATTGTAATCCTGCCACGCAGCACTTTGCTTGGCCTGAGAAGCCGCCGTCTGGCCTTGCTTAACTTGACCATAGGCGGCAACACCCGTTCCCGCCGCCATTAAGGATATCATGGCTATTTCCGCGCCTGTCATTCTTTCACCCTTTTTTGGCTTGTCGCAATTGTCGCAGGATCAGCCATTTCCTGATTCCTTTATATAAAAACCATAAGATATTACTCGATTCAATTGATACGCCTCTTTTCGGTGAAAGCCTAAGTGTGCCAATGTTCGATGCGAAGCAGATGAGTCAGAGCGGGCATAGGCCCAAAGCTCGTCATATCCAAAGACATCTTCAATGATAGATAATGCCGACTTGATAACTCGCCATGCCCTTACTTTTACATTCTCAATCTTACGCGAAACTATCATCCAGACAATCGCTTTATTTTCATCACCTATAACCGGCATAACACTCCCTACTCCTATCGGTTCGCTCTCGTATAGGCATGTCATAACTAGGCATGTCATAACAAGGCCGGCACTCAACATCTTTTTCCACTCGCTCTTGTATGAGGGATGCTCTTTTAGAATATGCTCGACCGGCTCAATAGACGACTCATCGCCATCCCTATACAATCTAATATCAAATCCAGCCGGTAAGCTCTCCGCCCGAATCCTCTCGCTCACCATATCATCGAGTGCCTTATTAGCCATCAATCTCTCGTAAAGTTCCATTCTTTCCCTTTTACTCTCCAAGTCGTTGCTGGTAATCTCCAAGTCGTCTCTTGAGTATTTGCCGGCCCTGCATCATACGACCAGCCAGTATGTTTGCATCCCGACCTTTCTTTTTCTTCTTTACCTTGCCCTTGGCCGCTGTCGTTTCTTCAGTTAATACGGGCGTTGGTGAAGGGTCTGGCGTTACTGGTCTGACCGTGTGTGGTCCGCCGCCTGTCATTTATCGCACTCCTTAAATTATGTTTTTGCTTTCTCTCTTTTCTTATCGAGGAACTTCTTAACAGCCGACGGGGTATTCTCAGGAAAAACTCTGACCTGGCCTGCTACACCCAAAGGCTTTATTGCCAGCTTTCGCACCGCATAACTTACTAAATCACGGTCAACATTGAGCCGCTCGGCGATTGCGCCTGTAGTTAAAAGAGTCATATTTTTCTCCTGTAAAAACCTAACAATTACAATTCAGGGTAGTGTCCTAATTTCATTTTTTATTTAATCCTCAATAGCGAAAAAAAGTCGATTTTTTTTATATTTTTCTTTTGGAAATCCTCTAAAGTGATATAATACAGATAGGTTAGACAGGATGGTGTGATAAAGCCCAAATATGCTATGCGTGGGGACACCATGCAGATGCAAACGATATTAAGAGCCGTTATGTAACTGTATTAGGTATCCCCCCGATTGATTCACCAATCACCGCAGTTAGAGCCTCTATCATTTCTGATTCTAAAAACACTCTTTAGTTTTTTTCGCTATTAAATTGTAAAAGAGCAGATATTTCGTTAAAATACCTAAAATGGGAGGCGCTGTGCTTCTCTGTCAATTTTAACCTCTTGTTAGGAGATTAAAAAATGGTCAAGGCTCTTTACTTCATGGTAAAAGCTTTTTACCATATGACAGGGTGGCGTTTATCTTAGGCGAAAGACCCCCAGTCACAGACGGATAACGGCGTCCAGTCAACGCTGCCCGAAAGTTCTGGGGTTACTCTTTCCCCTTAGATAGTTCTCAGGCTACCGTGGATACATCAGCGGATATTTATCTTCCGCGAAGTAATTTACGGAGATGGGGGCCAGGCAGTTTAAGGCTTGACTATCCTTTTGTTGTCTGGCGCCTCCCTGTTTTTCCTTTTCAAAGAACAACTATATTCAAAAAAATTTCATATTAGGACACTACCCAATTCAGACCAATAAAAAAAGCCCCTGCAATCCCGATGTTCGGGAAATACAGGGGCCAATCGTTTTGGTTAATCCTGACCAGTTTTTGCTGGCTATTAAATTGTATCAAGAACTATTTCTACTGATAATAATACTATATCGTCATAATGCAAATGTTTTCTATAAAATACTTCATTTTTTGTTTCTCTGCTCCGGAATTTCTAATATTAAATCTGCTTCGACTTTTACCTTAACCTTTTTTTTATCAGGAGACAAATTGAACTTCACGCTTCCATACGTATTCGGAAACGCTTGTTTCACCAACTGAGCTGCTTTGGTTAATTTACCTTCCTGCTCATCTGTCATATTGACTCCGTTCAATTTCTCCATAAACCTGCTATCCATAAAGCTCCATCGTTCCGTCTGTTTTTGGTTATTTTTAGACCATTTACGCCAAGTATTCCGCCAAGTCGATTGGGGGGATTTCATAACTACAACAACCTTATTAACTTACAATCCTTTACAATCTAATCAGGTATCGGATTGTTCGGTTGGTGTTTGTGTAAATTCCGATGGCCGTGCGTCGAAATCACCTTCTTTTTGCTGCTGATGGGGGGAGATTGATTTGATTTCGATCGGAGGTTGGTTTTGGTTTTCATCGGTCTCGGCAGGTTGTGTGGACGGCTGTTGTTGTGCTTGTGAATCATGTTGCGGTGACGGGGCGGAAGGAGCCGGGGGCTGGTCCTGTATCTCATCGGCAGCGACAGGTTGTAATGTATCTGTGGTTGGCGATGGATGGAATTGGGCGTGTATGAGTTCGGCTACTTTTCTGTAGTCTTCGGCGCCGTGGCAATTTTGCTCGTATTCGAAAATTGTTTTGCCGTAACTTGGTGCCTCTGCGAGCTTGATATTTCTTCTGATATGAACCGGTAAGATTTGGGCCTGCGACCAGGGGCAGTTGGTTCCTTGTGCGTTTTCGAGGAATTGCTCGATGTCGTCCTTGACTTCATTTGTAAGGGATGCCCTTCCATCGAACATACAGAGCAGGACCCATTTGACTTTCAGATTAGGATTAATTCTTTTGTTTACGAGCTCGACGGTCTGAAGCAGCTTTCCGAATCCCCGCAGCGCCAAAAAATGCGGCTGTAGCGGGATAAGGACGTCTTCTGAGGCGGCGAGGGCGTTGAGAGTAAGCAGTCCGAGCGAAGGAGCGCAATCGATAAGACAATAATCGAATTTATCCCGGCTTGGCAGCATTGCTTCTCTCAGGATGGTTTCTCTTCCGACTACGCTTACCAGCTCGCTTTCGGCGCCAACGAGGTTGATATTTGCGGGCAGCAGCCAAAGATTAGGCCTCATAAGCATAATTTGCTGTTCAAATTCAGCCGACTGAGTCAGGACCTTGTAAGAACCGAACTGAACGGTTTGCGGTTCAAGGCCGAGGTGTATTGTCAGGTGCGACTGAGGGTCAAAGTCAAGAACGACAACCCTGGAGCCTGCGGCGGCAAGGGCTGCTGCGATGTTGACCACTGTCGTGGTTTTTCCCACTCCCCCTTTCTGGTTTAATACTGCAATGGTTCTCATCGTTCGTCGCTCGTCGGGATTTACCCGAATGAAACGTTATTTAAGTTGCGAATTACGGGTCACAATTTTTTCAAAATAGCATCAAGCACGCCGTTAACAAAGGCCGGCGATTTATCGGTACTGAACTTTTTGGCAAGCTCGATGGCCTCATTTATCACAACTTTAGGCGGGATATCAGGGCAGAATTTCAACTGATAAACCGACAGTCTTAAAATACTTTTGTCAACAGGTGAGAGTCTCGAGAATTGCCACTTTATTGTCGAGTCAATTATCGGTTCGTCGCACTGTTGAAGATTTTCCCAGGCTCCTTTAATCCAGTCCGATGCGAGCTTTCGTACAAAATCGTCTTCATTCGTTTCTGTGAAGAACCGCTCTAAAAACTCAAATACGTCCGGGCCCTGCACGTCGAGTTGATACAACACCTGCATCGTCAGCTCTCTGGCCCTTGTTCTTCTATCCATATTAATAGTTCGTAGTTTATGAACTACGAGCCCATAACTACAAACCGCCTATATCTGTTCCATGACGTTGGCCATTTCCATAGCTGTTAATGCTGCGTCTGCACCGGCATTGCCCATTTTTGTCCCGGCTCTTTCGACGGCTTGTTCGAGTGTTTCGCAGGTAAGGACGCCAAAAACAGCGGGTGTTGGTGAATCGTAGTTGATTTGTCCGATACCGCGGACTACCTGCTGACAGACATAATCATAATGGGCGGTTTGGCCTCGAATGACCGCGCCGAGACAGATTACCGCGACGTATTTACCACTGCCGGCGAGTTTTTTGGCGGCCTGTGTAATTTCACAGGAACCCGGCACCCAGACCACGGATATCTGTTCATCAGCGGCACCGTGACGCTGGAGACAGTCTATGGCACCGGCAAGCAATTTTGAGGTTATGAACTCGTTGAACCTGCTGATTACAATAGCGTAATTGCCCTTGCCTGCTGTTACGTGGCCTTTTATCTCTTTAATCATAATTTTATATCTCCAAATTATATCTGTGCTACGTGAGACGATTTACATGTAGTAACGGCCCACTGGCAACTATATATTATAAGACTCTCGTCGGCCGTTTTCCAGAAAAACAACCCGGGTCCCGAAGAGTTCAGGTTCGCATTATATTGGCGCCAGAAGCTAACCTGTTCAATTATAAGGGTTTATAAGGCAAATTCCCAGCAAAATTTTACTTCAGGCAAAAAGGTCTTAAGCCGATAAAAAACCGCTAACCTGAGTGTGTTTTGTGGGCGATAACCACGCTGTATGAACCCTTGGCTATATCAGGGATAGATAAGATAAGGTGCGATTATGCATTTTGATAGTATGGAATTTGGCTCCTATGGCAAAGCCGAGCAAAAGGCGCGGAAGGCTTTTGAGCTTTACGAAGACGGCAGAATGACTCAGGCCCTCGATGAGCTGGAAACGGCCATTGAGATAAATCCATCCAACAGTTCCTGGCATTTCAACAAGGCGCTGACGCTGGATTCTATGAATCGGTTTGAGGACGCGATAGACGAATATGAAATCGCCCTGCAGTTGAATCCGGACGATTTGGAGATACTAAATTCATTGGCTGTCGATTATACCCGCACTTGCAGGTATGACCAGGCCGTTGAAACTTTTGAGCATATCCAGGAAATTGACCCCGCGTTCGAGCCGGGCTACTGCAACCGGATAATAACCTATACGGAAATGGGTTTGCACGATTTAGCCGAGCAGATGTTTTACTTAGCCCAGCAGATAAAACCTCATTGTGCGTTGTGCTATTATAATATCGGCAACAGTCTTTTTGCCCGGGGCCAGTATAAAAAAGCTATTCACTGCTGGCTGCGAACATCTGAGCTCGAGCCGAGTCATCCACAAATCAATTACCGAATCGCCCAGGCTTACTGGTCGGACGGCGAGATTGAATGCTGCCGGGAGCATTTCCTGGCGGAGCTTCGTATCAATCCGGGCGATATAGACGTTGTTTTCGATTTCGGATTGTTCCTGCTCGAGACCGGCGATATCGAATCGGCAAAGGAGAAGTTTAACAGAATCCTTGAGCTTGAGCCGGAT
>JABMRO010000614.1 GCA_013202635.1 Planctomycetota bacterium | reverse complement strand
CCAATTCCCGGCGGCGAATCCCTCGTTCAGATACATCGAGCCGGGGGTCGAAAATAATATTAGGCCGCTTTTGAACTTGCGTATTTCCACTCAGACGTTGGGTACCGCTCGCGCACCCAGTCATTGTCAGTCCGCCCAGGCGGATTGCACCTAAGCTCATCGCCCTTAGGAACTCACGTCTATTCATCCCGTTAGAAATCCTGTCTTTTGTCGAATGTAGCCTGATTATAGAATTTCTAATAGAGGTTATTGTATTATTGTTTGTTATACTATTTCTAACAGGATTCATATCTTTAACCCCTACTCATTTGGGTTCCCCCGAAGGGGTGCCCTTTGGTTACCGCAAGGCGGACTCCCTTCCTGCCTGTTTCGGCGTGGCCGAGCCACGACTGGCAAAGCACAATATTTTACCATTTTTGGCCGCCAAGTACAACCGATTATTCGCCGCGGCCATTCCATCCCACACGGGCAGGGATTCAAGCTCGTATTCCGCTAATTTCTGCCCATCCGAAGCGGATACGACTAACAGCATACCACCTTTTATACCCTCAAGGGCGGCACTTTGTTCGGCAAGCTTGCCTTTAATCTCGGCGTCGTTTGGATTGTAAAACGCTTGTTCCTCATCAACAACATCCTTCGGACCGGCAATGAATAATGTCTCGTTGCCGCCAACCATAGCCCGAACATGAATCGGCGGGTCCTCATTCAACCACTTGAAGTTAGCCGCTGAACGGTCCGAAAGCGGAAACTTTTTGCGGACTCCCCTGTCAGCAGCAGAAGCGCTTCTCTTTTTGGAACTGGCATTCATTCGGCGTTCAGCCGCTATTACACGCCGGATTTGTTCGCTATCGATTTCCTTGTCGGCCGCATAGAACTGATATTCCAAAACAGATGATTGGCACATGTACTCTGGCTTGCGCCCAAAGCCATAAACAGAGGACTCGTCACAAACCATAAGCCTCCCTGACGGAGCATAACGGCCGGCCTTGAACCATCCGCCCCATCCTGACGTTACACTTTTACCAAACATCCAATATGACCGGTGGAACCAGGAGTCGTCCAGAAAACCAATTGTACAAAAGAGGTGTGCCCCCTCGCCGGTCTGTTCAGAGGCATCTCTCGGGGCGACTTGCTGACGCTTACCCTGCATATCAAACTGCTGGGAGCGCATATACACATATTGGCCGTCACTTGACAAAACGTCCGGCAGAGCAACCGGCATGTTCAAACCTTTGACATATACCTGCAGATTCCTGCCTGTCTCCGGGTCGCGGTCATCCAGAATGGTCTCGGACAGTTTTTGTCCTGTTTTCGGGTCGAGCCGTAAGAAGCGCATGCCTCCATCCAGAAACATAGACCTTCCCGCAACGCAATACAAGACATCGTCCTGTATGAGCACACTGCCGTGAACAGGCCAGACCGATTCCAATTGCTCAAACGCTGTTAATCGCAGGTCTTTGGGCGCGGCACGAAAACGCCAGGCAAGAACACCATCAGAAGCCCGAAGACAATAAACCCAGCCATCGGCCGAGCCGAACAAGGCCCTGCCCTGATATATTGTAGGCGGCGAGTCAACCCGCCCTGCCGCAGTATAACTCCAAAGGATTTCACCCGAATCAGCGTCGAGAGCATATACAGTATGGGTATCAATGGACGCTACGAAAAGTTTGCCATCGGCAACCACCACGCTGCTGAGTTTGCCGCCCAAATCCTGCTGCCAGGAGCATTTCAAGTCCGCAGGAACGCTTGTTTTTGTGAAACCGCTGCGTGCCGGGTCGTGACGGTAGGTAGGCCAATCATCTTGAATCTCACCTTTTGATTTTTCATTAATTCTTCTATATGCAGGGCCGCGTTTGAGTCTGCCAGTGTCCGAGAGGTTCTCCGGGATATCCCGGGTGGTTGACGCCGGAGCCAGAGCGTTGAATCCGTTCAGCTTAGCTTCGATATAGCAGGCACAGGGATGAGGCGGCGCATATACCAGGCCGTTACAAGGCGTGATGCCGTAAAGGCAGCCTCCCCGAACCCAATGATGCGGAGTCCAGTGCTCCGAACTCAAATCAACGAATTCAATGCCGGTTCTCGACAGCAGAATGTATTTGTTCGTCGCCTTGCTTCGATAGCATCTTTGATGAAACCAATAGGTCTTGACATCGGGCGGAAATTCCTTCTTTATCCAACCTGTGTGGAGGTCCACCCCCGTGAACATACCTGAGTCCCTGCCGTTTGCGGTTGCCCCTGACCAGACAAGGCCATCGATAACAAAAAGGTCCTCCGGAGAATTGTGTCCTGAGCGGGCTTGTTTGGACATCCACAATTTCTTGCCGGTTTGCGCTGAGTAAGCGGTTATGGCCCCCTTTCCACCCGAGAACAGGACGACATCCCGGTGCACGATAAGCGTTGGTGCGTATCCGGTCAGAATGGGAGAACGTCTGTCGGCCAGTTCCGATTTCCACTTTTGCTCGCCATTTTTTCTATCCAGGCACACAACGTTCCGGCCATCATGGAAATAAACACACTGCGGGTCAGCAGCCAGAGTCAGCGGAGTTACCCGCAACTCCTTCTGCCAGAGAACTTCGCCGGTGTCGGCCTGTACAGCCATTATTTTTCGGTCTTTTTCATCCCACGCCCAGTCTTTGTTTGCACGTTCCTTCGGGTCCCAGATATACGTTGACTCCGGCCTGAACTCTTTCCACTTAACCGGAGAATCCGTAGCCAGCAAAAACAGCACACCATCGGAAAAAATAATCTCCTCGGTAGTCTTAGTATTTTCATAAGTGCGGATAGTCCGGCCTGTTGCTGCATCAAGCACGGTCAGTGGAGCATCGAGGCCCAGGGTAACGTAAACACGGTCCCTTACGGCAACCAGCCGGCGAGGAAGCTGGGCAGGCCCGCTCTTGAGAGGCCATAAATGAGTATTCCAGGATGAAATCGGCTGCTTCCACAGGATTGTGCCGTTGAAAGCATCCCTTGCAACAAGAAACCATTTTGGCGGCAACTGGATAGAGGCATTCGGCCCTTCATCGATGATATAAAAGATTCTTCCTGCGGTAGATACCACCGCGCTCACACTGGCCATATGGTCGTGGTGTCGTGACCATCTGGGGCTTCCGACCCATTGCAGATGGCGAGGCGGGCCTACAACAGAATCATGGGCCACAGGATTGCCGCCTGCATCATGCATGTAATGTGTCCATTCGTCTATCCCTTCAGGACGCGGCTTGACCATCTTTGTCCATTTACGGCCTTTCTTTACATAAGCTACACCATTGGGAACCAGAACGCGCAGAATTTCGTCCATCGGGATTTTATTTGGTCGATCCGACACAACAAGATTTACGACGTTGTCGACATATGGCAGGCGGTTACCTTTGAACTGCTCGACCGATACCCTGTCGTAAAGCTTGAGCGATTTGATATGTTTACGGGCCCACTGGATGTTTTTTGCATTGGCATCCAGGCCGTGCACAAGGTAACTGTCATTTGCATGCAGTGCGGCTGTCAACCTTCCACTCCCGCAGCCGAGGTGGACGATGAAGCCCCCCTTTACACCGCTGGCATCCAGGATTTGCTGCGCCTTCTTGTGTTTTGCGTGGGAAATCTTTCTTTCACAGCCTCGCTGGAGAACGATTGCCAATACCAATAACAAAACAATGTTCGTACCAATCCGATTTATCCCTTTTCGAGCAGTCATTGCGAGAACTCCTTTCTGTCCGGCAAATCTCCGTCACACTGCAGAACAGTGATAACGGACTATTTTCTCTTTTCCTTCTTTTCCTCGCCCTGCCTTCAATCCCGTTAGAAGTATACGTCTTACTTTTAACGGGGTCAACAACACTTCCCTTCATTACTAAAGAAATCCGCGGCCGTCAACCCTGTTAGAGAGACAATGGAAAAAATCTCTAACGGCCTTGACAGGATTGTCGCTTTTTAGTATGATTTTCCAAACCTGTTTGTATGTGGCTGAAAAGTTTCCGTTAAGAAGGAAGGGATCCCGCCTTGCGGGAAAGCAAGGGTAGATTTTTACAAGAGTAAGATAAGGATCGATATTTATGCGACTGATTTT
>JABMRO010000613.1 GCA_013202635.1 Planctomycetota bacterium | reverse complement strand
GGATTTTGATGAGAAGGTAAAAGATTTGCTCGAAACACTTGCCGCGGGGACAGAACAACTGAAAGAGTCGATTGCATACGTAAAAGAGCAAGGCAACGAATATATGGACCTTTACGGCAGGGCGCTTGTTGATATAGCAATAGATTTGATTAACGGTTATCTGTTCTGCGGGCAGGCCAGTACGAAAGTCGATATACAGGTTTCTGTGGCTGAGAACGGGCAGGCCGGCAATGGCCAAACTATTTCTATCAAAGAACGCAAGGCGGCAGTTGCACGCAGATACGTCACTAAGAACGCGCCGAAGATTGCAGCTTTGACGAAGCTTATTCGCACCGGCGACAAATCAACATTCACCGATTATGAGACCCTCGTCGGGCCGGTGCCGGAACTGGGATAAAATCATTGTAAAGTATCGATTGTCAATTGTATAATGAAGCCCCGGTAAAACAGACGTGGTTTTTTGTTCTCTGGACTGGATTTGACAGGACTCGTCTCGGCTGAATGCCGAGCTGCAGCCGGAAAAGTTTTTATTTTCCAGCAGGTATTTGACCCCAAACAAGGAAAATGATATGGGACAGGCAATCAGCAAACTAACCATTAAAGGCTACAAATCCATCCGAAATCTTGAGGATTTTGAGCTTCGAAATATTAATATCCTGATTGGCCCAAACGGCGCGGGTAAAAGCAACTTTGTTAGTTTTTTTGAATTTTTGCAGGCAATTGCGAAAGAAAAGGAATTACCCAACTTCTATGTCGAAAGGAAAGGAGGCGCAGATAAATTTCTTTATTTGGGTTCTAAAGTAACTCAGTCAATCAAAGTTGAATTAATAATGAATTCGCCCCCCGAATATACGAAGGAGCTCTTCGTTACGCTTAACGATAAATTCTCCGCTTCGACGCGCACAATTGCTGGTCCAAATTATGCACATCTGAAAATTAAGGATATTGAGGAACTCTTTTCAAGTTTTATTGTTTATCATTTTCATGATACGAGCGATTTTGCGCGGTTAAAACATCCTACTTCAGAGGGGAATTATGATTATTTTTTCCCGGATGCAAGTAATTTGGCTCCATTTTTATTTAGGATGAAGGAAAAACAACCTCATGATTATCAGGCTATTATTGACGTTGTCAGTTTGGCAGCCCCATTTTTTGACGATTTTCGTTTTGATTTGAATGAAGAAAGAGGTGAAATTAAATGGTGGTGGAAGCAGAAAGGATCGGATTATCCGTTTCATCCAAGTCAGATATCGGACGGCACATTGCGTTTTATATGTCTGGCTACAGCACTGTTGCAGCCGAATCCGCCTTCGACGATATTGCTGGATGAGCCGGAATTAGGATTGCATCCTTACGCTTTAACACTATTGGCAGGCTTAATCCAGAAGGCTTCCAAACGAACACAGGTGATTGTCTCGACACAATCAGCCACACTGATAGATCATTTCGAGCCGGAAGATATTGTAGTTGTAGAACGCCAGAACGGCGAATCAATATTCAAGCGATTAAACAAGTCCGATCTCAATGTCTGGTTGGAGGATTATTCTCTCGGGGATTTGTGGCAGCGAAATGTTTTGGGGGGAGACCCTCACATGAATAGAGTTTGCGTTCTTGTCGAAGGGGATACGGAAGCGTCATTTGTAGATTCAATACTGCGTCCTGAATTTATACCCAAAGCTATTTTTCTTCATCCTGTTTTATTTCGCAAGCAGGGAGGTAGTTTTAGATATGAAAAATGTCAAAAAGTTATTTTGAACGCACTAAAGCAGGACAAATCGGCTCAAATTACAACAATGGTTGATTTTTATGAAATGCCGAATGATTGGCCCGGAAGAACAGAATCTCAGTCTTGTCAGAATTATCAGGACAAAGCTCAAAGGGTCGAGCAGGCATTATCGGAAGATATTGCCGCTCAAATGGGTGACAGTTGGAATCCTGCACAGTTTATTCCCTACGTTCAAATGCACGAATTTGAGGCATTGCTTTTCTCAGATACATTGATACTAGCCGAGAGCGCGAGGAAGTCGAAAGTTTCTGCTCAGCTTGAGTGTGTCCTTCAATCGTTTTCATGTCCTGAAGAGATTAATGATAATTATAATACTTGTCCTTC
>JABMRO010000045.1 GCA_013202635.1 Planctomycetota bacterium | reverse complement strand
TGCATTCAAACGGCTTATTTCGTGTCTGGACGGCGTCAGGCTGCATCGACCATCCTCAGATGGCCTGCTTCGCCTTCCAAAGCCAAGACGAAAACGCTCGTTTTCGGTGCTACGACTCATTTTGTTAGCCACTCTAAGATTAGAAACAGGATTCCTCTCTTCACAGAAGGGACATTATTTAAAACACGCAAGTCAGATAGACTTAGCTTTTTCTTCGATATATTTTTTGTATGCCAGAACGATACCTTTTACGACGAGGTTGGGAACCCATGAGTCTATGAATTCACAATCGTCCTTTATGACTTTCGCTGCTGCGCCGGTAATGATGGTTTGCGGCCATTTGCCCATTGTCTCGGCGTAACGCCTGATAACCTCCTGCAGTGTTCCGAGAGCGGAATAATACAAACCGCAGTTTATAGCCTCGATGGTATTTTTGCCATACGGCTCCTTAGGCCTGGTGATTTTCGTTTTGGGTAGTTGGGCGGTATTTTCTTTCAGTGCCTTTGCACTTATTTCAAAACCCGGACAGATAACACCGCCGAGAAAAATACCCTTTCCATCAACCAGATCGATAGTTACAGCCGTACCGAAATCCGCTACTACCACCGCATCCTCGACAACATCGTAAGCCGCCGCCGCCGAGACCACCCGGTCAGTGCCGACCTTGTCCGGTTCATCCACCCAGAGACTCATCGGCAGGGGTACGTCTTTGCCTATGACGTAAATTTTGTCACCAAGTTCATTCTTTACTATCTGCTGGATTAGTCTGGTCCAAGCGGGTTTTACACTGCTGACAACGATTACGCCATCGTGTTTTTTCTCTTTCGAGCTTTCGGCGACGGGGATTTTAGCCCAGACGGATTTCAGACAGCTTGTCAGCTTTGCGCGGGAGCTGCCCGGGATAGATTTAACAAACTGCTCCTTGTCTTCAAGGAACAGCCCGATGCCAATATTCGTATTGCCGATATCTATTGCGATTATGTTCATATTTTGTGCCTTATAGTCTATATTTTTTCATATCCTTTTTACTCTATTCTTTTGCCGATGTCAATTTATGGTCATTCTAATAATTGTCATACAGATCATGGTGAATTATGTACACGAAGTTTTGTTTACACAGCTTTCTTTTTCGGGTATAATTGGTGCATGGACGAGTTAGATTTTCCGAAGATACAAAGAGATGCTTTCACAGTAGCATCCGTTTTAGAGAAGTCAGATGAGAAATCATATTGGCTTTCCAGAACCCCTTATAAACGCCTGGAAGCCGTTGAATTGATGCGGCAAATTATTTATGGCTACGATTCATCTGCCATCCGACTTCAAAGAGTTCTTGAAGTTACTCAACGCTCATCAAGTTGAGACAAATCACCAGCATGGGCTAAAGCCCATCCTACAATTCTTATTCTTTTGCTGATGTCAATCTGAACTAATATCCTATGAAAAACACAAAAATATCAAAAATCCGGTGGACAAATCGCCCTTCCCGGTCACTATATTTATAGAGTACGTCAAAATCTTAAGGGCCCTGATTTGACAACACCAAGTGATAAAACTCTGATTGAGGCTGTGCTGGCCGGCGACAAAGCAGCCTACGAGAAATTGTACGACCGTTACGCACCGCTGGTTCGGGCTGTCTGTTACGATTATACCGGCAACCTTGCCGATGCCCAAGACCTCGCACAGGACGTATTTATGCGGGCGTATGAGAAGTTGGACCGATTGCGCAAACGGGATAGTTTTGGAAAGTGGCTTGTTGGAATCGCCAAGCTGCGCTGCCGGGAATGGCTGCGCCGGAAGTTTCGAAGCCAAAACAACAATGCCGGGCTTAATGAGGTACAGGCGGTTGCCCCTGAGAAGCCGGATGATAGCCGGATAGAGCTGCTCCGAAAGATGATTACAACGCTTCCGGAAAAAGAACGATTAGCTTTGCATACGTTTTATCTGCAGGGCAACTCGGCAGATAATGTTCGCAGGATAATGGGTTTGTCGAGGTCAGGATTTTATAG
>JABMRO010000612.1 GCA_013202635.1 Planctomycetota bacterium | reverse complement strand
ATGGCAGATGATGCCTCACTTAATTGCTTCGGTATCTGCTGACGAAAACAGAGCAGCAGGGCCATTCGCATCTCTGGACTCTATCGACAATAGCCCCAAGGTGGCCTCCGGGGAGCCTAACACATTGCACTCAGCTAAACCAAATGACCGAGCGGGATCCGTCCGGGCCATAGTTTCTCACCTTAGTTTGGGAGAAGGCTCGGTTATTGCTGACATTGGGGCAGGAAGGGGCCGGGGTACGTGGGTCTTTGCGAAGATTGTCGGAGAAACAGGATTGGTCTTTGCAGAGGAGATCGTAGAAAGCAATGTGGAATCTTTAAAGATGGAGGCTCAGAAAAGAGACTTTAGTCAGGTTCGCGCAGTGCTTGGCCGCACAGATGATCCTTGTTTACCCTCGAATTCCGTTGATCTTATCTATATGAATCACGTTTATCACCATCTTGCAAAACCACGAGAGATGTTGCGAGGGATCTGGCGCTCACTGAGACCGGGCGGTCATCTTGTGGTGGTTGACCGACAACTCGGGACGCTACGTGACTGGGTTCCTCGGGAACTCCGTGAAAAGAAACATTTCTGGATTGCCGAAACAACGGTGGTCAGAGAGGCAAGAGAAGAGGGGTTTGCTTTCATGGGCTGTGCCGAACAGTACTGGCATACAAAAGACAATTTTGTTCTCATATTTCAACGTCCCAAAGAACTGAAAAATCCGAGCAGTGATCCAGATCCTTTTCTTTCTATTTCGGTGGAAAAGTGTTCCCATCTATTCCTTCCACTTGCTTGTCCTTATAAGAATCCTGTTATAGTAGCGCTGGGACAGGCACGCGAAGTGATAGTTCCAATCCTTGAAAGCTCTTCTGGCGAAGGGCTGGATATTATTTTAGAGGAGTGGGCTACCCAAAAAGAAGAAAGACCCTCGCTTCCGTCTGAAGTTCATCTCGCGTCGGTCCTCACAGAAAACGGCGATCCCAATCTGCCAACTGAGTCGATCGATGTGGTTTTTTTTATAGACAGCTATCACCTGCTTTTTCATGGAAAAACTCTGCTTGCTAAGATTTATGAAAAGCTCTCACCAGCCGGCTGTGTATATGTTCTTGACCGCAAAGCTCAGAAGCCGCTATCCCGGCGTGAGGCAAGCCATCACAGAAAGATACAGCCGAAGACCGTAAAACGAGAGATGACTGAAGCAGGCTTCTTCCTGTGGTTTCAGGGCCCACGACCGGCTCGCGACCGCTTTCTTCTTGTCTTTGGCAAAAACCAACCTGAAAAGATTCTACCTGAAGATGATCCTTTTATCGGTGGGCCGGTGATTCCCCAAGCTCCAGGTCAATGGCTCAAAAAAAACTACTGGCGCCTTCGTGGACTTAAGGTAGATGATGGAAGATTTGTCCATTTCAGGACACCTGGGAAGAAAGGATCTGTTGAGAAAGTTTCCAGTAGTTCTTCAAGTAAAGAAATGTGGAAAATCCCAAAAGAGAAACTTATACTATACTTCGAGAAAAAGGACAATAAATATTTGCTAACCGATTATCGATCCTTGGACCGACGATAGTTACCATTGTTTCTGAAATACCAGTCTGCATTGGTGAATTCTTAACCTTGTTTATAACAAATGGGATATTTTATTGGAACTTAGTTGTTTTTTTAAGTATCAGAGTTTTACTTGGAGTCTTGGCCGGTGCCATCGGGTTCGGTTCTATAGGGTGTGGCGATTTAAGGCATTTATAGTATCGTAATAACTCTTGAATATGGTCGAATTTTATACTCTGCTCAAAGAGCCTTTGCCTCAAGTCGAGGTGGAACGGAAAGTTAATCGTATTGTTATGTATGACCGGTACTCGAAATATGTTACTTATACCGAAGTTTTGAGAGGAGATTAGATTGATGATGGAACTGTTAAAGCAGTTTTACTTTCTTATCCTGATACTGCTCTTTTGTGGAGCAGGGTGCTTCAACGGCAAATCTTTGTCTTCACCATCGGACGAAAAATATACCGAGCAAAATGCACTTGGTATGATAAGAACCAGCCGTAAGGGACTAGCGCCTGTATATGCTCCTTTGGCTGAGCAGATTGTTTCAGATTTCGACTTGAGCGAAAAAGATGGTATCGGGATCGACTTAGGAAGCGGTCCTGGCACACTAATTATTGAATTGTGCAAGCGCAGCCGACTTAATTGGATTAATGCAGACATCAATCCAAATTACTTTTCAAATTTTTACAGGCAAGCAGAAGAAAATGATGTAGGACATCAGGTGAGTGCTATTTTCGCAGATGCCCACAATCTTCCTTTTCGGGATAATTATGCAGATATCATTGTTTCCAGAGGATCATATCACTTCTGGGAGGATAAGGTGCGAGCATTCAGCGAGATATATCGCGTGCTCAAACCAGGCACAGTGGCTTACATTGGACGGGGTTTCTCCAGAAACCTGCCTGTTAAAGCGGCAAAAAAGATACGTGCAAAACAGGGTAAAAAAATGCAATATGATGTAGATAACAAAGCTAATGAATTGCATGATATCATGAATAAGCTGGGAATCAAAGACTACCGCATTGACAGGCCAAAACCGCCTGGTAGTGAAAATGTCAACTATGGGATTTGGATTGAATTCCACAAACCTGAAGCAAACGTAAGCAGAAAAGGAGAAGGATAAGATAATGAGTCGAATGCACAATCGAAATCGTTCACAAACAGGCTTTACCTTAATCGAGCTATTAGTGGTCATTGCTGTTATCGCTCTATTATTGGGGATACTCATACCTGCTATGCACAAGGTGCGATTTAGAGCCCATGAAACATCTTGTCTCAGTAACCTTCGTCAGGTTAATATTACCCTGATGATGTACGCCAATGATGACAGAAATAACCGTTATCCGCTGGAGGCAACCGAACATAATCCTCACCGCAGTTTGCTGCAGAAGCTAAATGCCTATAGAGATGGCAGCCTGATAGAAGCTTTCTATTGCCCACAAGCCAAATTCCTGGAGCAGTTCGCGAATGATCCGAACGGAGGTGTACCTACCGGGGGTGTGGATTCTGTGATTGACACACCTTATAATCGTCAAATCGGTAATATTACATACATTTACTGGAGTTACCGTGCCAACAAACAGGAGTTAGATGGAAGTACCTGGCGTGATCCCACCTTCTTCCTGCCACGACAATTAACTTTGCATGGTATGGAGGCTCATCGTGATTGGCTTGGCCAGACAAGCAAGACTGGCATCCAGGATGAACGATATCGCCAGTGCAGTAGTGCGAGACCCGCAGAGATTTGGGTGGTATGTGACTTCTTCCGTAAGAAAGGTATCTTCCCACATGGGCGTAAGCCGGGACAAACAGAAGGTGGTGTTAATGTTAACTTCCTAGACGGCCATGTCGGTCGAGTTTATAAAAGTCCAAAAGACAGCTATCGCTAAATAAAAAAAGATATATATCGAGCCCACGTCGAAATCATCGTTATGCATAGAGCCTGCGGTAATCTGTTTTTGAAATACACTTCATTTCAGAACATGTTACTATCGCTATACGCTGCAACTATGTAACATCAGGTGCAGCACTAGCTGTTAACGGTAATGCTGTCGACCGAGTTGAGCGATGAATCGGACAGGTAGCCTATATTTGCAGTCTGATAACGGCGTTTTCGTAGTCAAAAATAAGCATTTTTGTTCCTGTAACATCTGTCTATATGCTCACTATATCTCGGCGAACACAAAGCCTAACACAAAGTCAAGCTGATTGTTCTTTAACGTCCCCCTGTTCCAGCCCTCGGAGTTTATCTATGGCAGCGGCCTCAGATCCTAACATTATGTGAGTATAGTAGCGATAGCTTGTTGTGATTGATGCGTGCCTTAGAATTTTTTGCAACGTTCTCGGCTGGACACCTTTATCAGCCAACATTGTTGCAAGCGTATGACGGATTGAATGAAACTGGATTTTGCCTTTGTAGTTTTCAGTTTCGATACCAGCTTGCTCACAGTCTTTTCTTATCATAAACTGAGAACAGTTGGGTATATTAAAAGTCTTTATGCTCGGCATTTTATCCCTAACAAGTTCTTTTATCAAAGCAGCGGTTTCGGGAGTAATTTTCTGCAATGCTTCCTTGCCGTTTTTCGTATCCTTGCCCGGAACAAAAACCGTGCTACTCTTGAAATCAAAAGATGTTCGAGTCAGGCTTCGCAATTCGTTCCGGCGCAGACCGCTATCGAAAGCCAGCTTGTATAAAATGTACCTTTGAAATCCAGTAAGGCCATATCTTGTGGGGGCTTTACGAGTTGCTTCAAGCAACCGGCTCCACTCCTTGTACTCAAATGCCCTCTGTTCAGCTTGCTCATAATCTACCGACTGAATAACCGGCGTTTCTCTTATCTTGCCCTGCTCTTTTAGCCAGTTGGCAAAAGACTTAAAAGAAGTAACGTAGTGATTCCCTGTGTTGCGGCCAATTTTTTCAGCCTTAATTAAACTGCCGACAAATTGATTCACTTTATGACCGTCCACATCAGCCCAAAATTTGAAATCGCAAGCATCAATGATTCTCTTGATATTTGATTTAACCTGTTGTGGATAATCACTTTTGCTGTTCAGGGACATATACTCGATATAATCTTTCAAGTGTTCTTGTATCGGCTTTGTACTATTGGTCTGTTCAGTCTGCAATAATCCAGCCTTATAAATCCTTCCCCTTAACTTGGGGCTCTGTTGTCTTACCCAAGCAATTAAATCGTCCGGTGGATTAAGGCCTTTTTTAGCCCATTCGTTCAAAGATGATATTTGGGCTTTTACTATTTCGGCCACATCTTGATTGTCTGTTCCCAACCCCCATCTATGCACAATCTCATCGGGGCCTCGAAATTCAAGCCAAAAAGTTTTGCATTGTTTCTTCCTGCCTTTACGCTTGCCATCCTTGCTTTTTTCTCGGTACTTTGGTTGATACAAACGCATAATGCACCTGCCTTTCAAATAAAAAAGCCCACCAAGTTGCTACACAAGACCGGCCAAGAATGGCCTGAAATGATACTCGGTGGACTTTAATATTCTTACAATCCTGTGTAGCATATATTTATTATACGACACATCGCTACTGGAAATCAAAGAAATTCCGCTAATTCTAAAAAATATTTTCATTCAGCCATCGCCTTAATCTTTTTCTGCCTGATAATCTGCCATTGCGTTCTTGTCGGGCAATGGCAATACGCCCATTCTTTTAGTTCTTGCACACACCATTGGGGACGGCTACTGAGATGGACCGGAAGCGGCCCCAGCTTACCTTTATCTTGCCAGCGATTAAAGGTAGCTCGACTAATTCCAAGCAAAGCCGCTGCTCCGTCTATATACACCAAATATTGTTCTGCATTATCCATTTGAGTCGTACCAATATTGACTAATCACCAACGCCCCCTGGTCGGCAATCCACTTATGACAGCAACAACAGAAATCTATATCACTCATTGTTTGCGTCCTCAGAAATGCCGTCAAATAGCCCAGGGCCGGGGCCAGGCT
>JABMRO010000611.1 GCA_013202635.1 Planctomycetota bacterium | reverse complement strand
GCCGTCTATGCCGAGCGTGATGCACGATTAGCAGGCATGCAGGACGAAGACATAGATACGTTTTATTCCTGCACGCTCTGTCAAAGTTTCGCCCCAAACCATCTATGTGTGGTCTCGCCGGAACGGCCGGGCTTGTGTGGGGCTTATAGCTGGCTGGACTGCCGGGCGGCATTCGAAATAACTCCCTCCGGGCCCAACCAGCCCATCGCAAAAGGCAGTTGTGTCGATCCGACCATCGGCCAGTGGGACAAAGTAAACGCATTTGTCGTCAAAACCAGCGGCGGCAATGTAGAGCGAATGAGCCAGTACAGTATGATTACAGACCCGATGACCTCCTGCGGCTGTTTCGAATGTATCGCCGCTGTACTGCCGTCAACAGGAGGAATAATGATAGTCAATAGAGAGTATCCTGAGATGACGCCATGTGGAATGAAGTTTTCGACGTTAGCCGGGACCGTCGGAGGCGGCCAGCAGACACCGGGCTTCATCGGTCATTCCAAGCATTTCATCTGCTCAAAAAAATTCATCTATGCTGAAGGTGGGATTAAGCGGATTGTTTGGATGCCAAAAGTACTCAAAGAAGAAATTAAGGATGCTCTCTCCGAAAGAATCAAGGAAACAGGATTAGACCCGGAAGAATTCCTCGCCAAAATTGCCGACGAGACCTCAGCCACAACCGAAGAAGAGGTACTGGAATTTATCACTAAAAACGAGCATCCTGTAGCCACTTTAGAGCCTATGTTCTAACAAATGCCAAACATATCTCGTAAAGAAAGCGCGAAACGAGGGATACTAAATAATATATACAAAATACGAATAAAGGAAAAATATTATGGCACTAACAGGATTGGACATATTCAAGCTCCTACCGAAAACCAATTGTAAAAAGTGCGGCATGCCTACTTGTCTGGCTTTTGCTATGGCGCTTGCTCAAAAACGCACCAAACTCGAAGACTGCCCCGACGTTTCTGAAGAAGCCAAAGAAAAACTTGCCGCCGCATCGGCCCCGCCCATGCGAAAAATCGTGTTCGGTACCAAGGACAATCAGGTCCAGCTCGGACAGGAAACCGTAATGTTCCGACACGAGGAAAAATTTTACAATCCGACCGCTCTGGCGGTAACCGTCTCGGACAAGCTTACAGGTGAGGATTTAACCAAACGCATCGAAGCCGTAAATGCTCTCCAGTTTGAGCGTATCGGTATCAAAATCGGAGTCAAGGCCATAGCCCTGGTCAATGACAGCGGCTCTTCGGATTCTTTTGCAAAGGCCGCTGCCACAGTGAAAGACGCCAGTAGCCTTGCTTTAATCCTGGTAACCGATTCACCCGATGCAATGGCCGCAGCAGCAGCTAAAACGAAAGATTATGTGCCTTTACTTGCCTCGGCCACGCCGGATACCGCAGAAGAAATGGCAAAAATCGCCAAGGAAAACGGCTGTCCACTCGTTGCACAGGCCGACTCATTTGATGCCCTGGCCGAACTTACCGAAAAGATTAAGGCCGCAGGAGTAGAAGATATTGTATTAAACCTCCAGAGCCCGGACCTGCAGAGTCAATTGCTTAATCTCTCAAAGATGCGGGCATTGGCCCTGAAAAAAGTGTTCAGACCCCTGGGCTATCCATCCATTTCCTTCGCAACTGACGGCGACGCTGATGCACAGGTAGCTTCGGCCATAAGTCTGATTTGCAAATATGCCGGCGTCGTGGTGCTCGAGACGGTCGAACCATATGCGCTTTTACCGATGCTGACCGCGGTGATGAACATCTACACCGACCCGCAGAAGCCTGTCCAGGTAGAGCCAAAAGTCTATCGCATCGGCGAACCTAATGAGAATTCACCGGTGATGTTTACAACGAACTTTTCACTTACATATTACACTGTGGAATCGGACGTCGAGTCCAGCAGAGTGCCAAGCTATATCCTCGTGGTTGATACCGAGGGTACAAGTGTCCTGACGGCTTATTCCGGTGACAAGCTCAATGAAAAAACGGTAGCTGATGCCATGACCAAACACGGCGTGGCAGAGCTTGTCAAGCACCGTAAGCTAATCATCCCCGGCTATGTCGCTGTAATGAGCGGCAAGCTCGAAGAAGCCACAAACTGGGAGGTTATGGTCGGCCCAAGAGAATGTTCGATGCTGCCTAAATATCTCCAGGAAGTCTGGAATTAAACTGGATGCTCGGTGCTCGATGCAAGATACCCAGAAAAAGAGAAATCGAGCATCGGGTATCGAGCATCGCTTGTCCGCCGTAGCTTCAGCGAAGGCGGAAGTATAGATAATGGAAGAGAGCAAGAAGAAACAATACACAATCCGTTTTGAACCCAGCGGCTTAAAGATAAAAGTGCCGTCCGGGACCGTTTTGCTCGAGGCCGCCCACAAAGCCGGCATTTATT
>JABMRO010000610.1 GCA_013202635.1 Planctomycetota bacterium | reverse complement strand
AGATACAAGTAAGCACCGAAATAAAATTAGACAGCAAAGACGACTTCAAGGGGAACGCCGGGGAAAAGTGGATTGACTTTGTATTTTGCATCCCAAGGGATTTTGTGCCGGTGCTGCTTGAGTTTAAGCAAAACAGCATTGTCGCGATACCGTCGAGAGCAATCGTTACCGCCGACAAGGCACCTCCACCCGTCTTTTTTACCCATACCTACAAAAGTAAATAAGACCACAAGGAATACGAGAACTCCCGACCAGCCAACAAGAGGGAGAGATATGAACTGTGTGGAGTATGGCAACTTACGCCATCTTGCAGCCAAAATAACTTTGTGGGCCTTGTGTCTGGAGTTAGGCTGATAAGATGAAAATTGTATAAGCGCGGGTATTTCGGCTTCAGTGTTCTCCGGCTCTACCACATATACACTTAGCTGCAAACAGCCAATTCTTCCAAATCCAGCTCCATCAAATGCTCAAGATAAGCGTTGAGCTCTTCTTCTGAAAAATTGGCGAGAAATTCCGGCTTGGCACTTCTGTTGATTTCACAAATGTAGTCTATCAACTCCCTTTTACTCATAAGCACTGATCCTTCAAAAGTGGTAAAATATATCATCAACTTACGCAATATCGACAGCAAGCATAATTTTTCTTTAGCCTACCATACAAGAGTCGTAGTAACGACCCATAACGCAAACCACCATATAGCCGGACCGCATTTGCTTCGACTACCATATATAGTCTGAGCAGCGAAACAATGTTTATCACATATTTCACTGTCCAATAAAATCGCTTTAGGCGTTTACAAATCAAGACAAAATAAATTTGCTAAATTTTTGTTTTTCTATTATCTGCATTGGTTCGGACTCAACAGCGACTGAGAAAGTATGTTTGTTATCGGCCACATGAGAAGTCTTGTAAAAAAGCTATCGATATCAGTTTTTTTTGTAAACGAAGTTTCGTTTCAAGCCTCTATAATTACAGATATGCGAGAAGTCGTATATTTAAGCTGTGCATGGCTCAATTTTTCGAAAGTAAACCACTGAGTAACTAAAGAATTAATTACTGCTCCTTTACGGTCGCAGCTCTGTTATGGTCGCAGTTGTATGTTGGAAAAGCGCCTATAACTGCTATTTCGTTACTTTGAATCGAATATTGTTCGTTGTTTGAGAACTCGTATTGCTATCCTTAAGGGCCGGGTCGTTTTGTGAAAGCATCCATTTATTTAACTGCTCTCGCATCTTTCTTAAAACAGGCCTGTTCTCAGGCTTATCGGCAATATTGTTAAGTTCGTATGGGTCCGTATGCAAATCATATAATTCTTCGGCCGGGTGATGCTCAATAACATCGAGCAGTTTGGCGACTTTGCTATCGATTTTTGCCTTCTCGACCCAGGTGTCCCAGACCTGTTTATGGCTTTCCGGGATGCCGGGAACTTTTGTAAAATGCGTGGTCCATTTGTTTTCAGGGCGAAGGTTCAGGATATATTTATACCGGGAATCCCGAACACCTCGCTGAGGAAAGACATTCATATTGCCGTCACGTGTATGGCTGGCATAGATATACTTGCGGAAGGTTTTGGTTTTACCATGCAACACATCCAAAAAACTTTTCCCATCCAGACCTTCCGGCTGCTGTCCGCCCGCGATATCGATAAAGGTTGGTGTAATATCAACAAAGGAAATCATCGCATCGCAGACCGAATGAGGCTTGATTTTTCCGGGCCAGACAGCGATGAAAGGAACATGAATACCGGTATCATATACGGTCCATTTCGAATGCGGCCATTCAGAACCCTGGTCTGTAGTGTAAATGAAGAGGGTATTATCATCAAAACCATATTTTTTCAACATTGCTCTTGTTTGTCCAACCCTCTTGTCCATCGTAGTAATATCCTGGTAGTAATTGGCCATGGCTCTTCGGGTTAGTTCCGTGTCAACAATAAATGGAGGTAATTGCAGCTTTGCCGGGTCATAAGTTTTATTCGGCTCCCAGGTGACATGCGGGCTGCTGTCACCAAGAATCAGGCACAAAGGCATGCCGAGCTGTTTTGCGGCATGTTCTGAAAGAAACTCGTCAATAGCCCCGACATTTAAGCCTTCCCTGCGATATTTTCTGGGATTGGCAGGATTACGAGGTAATCCGGCATTTATATACTCGAAACAAAAAACTTCTTTTGGCTTGGCATGACGTTTGTTTGCCAGTACTACACGATAGCCCAAACGGCCCAGATAGGTCGGCAGTGAGGTGACGTCATCCCGGCAGACGGTGTGATTTCCCATACATCCATTACGGGCAGGATAAAGTCCCGTCCATAATACCGAGCGGGAAGGCGCACATGTAGGTGAAGCGGCGAACATGCCGGAGAACAGCATCCCCTCTTTCGAAAGGGCGTCAATATTAGGAGTTTTGATATCTTTGTTCCCATAACAGCCCAGAAAATCAATCCCATGATCGTCAGAGATATACATAACAATATTGGGGCGCTTGCCGGGATTGCCGGATATAGCACACGATGAAGTCATCGACACAGGAACACACGCCGCACCGAGGATTCCAATCGCTGAACGTCTTAGGAAGTTCCTGCGTGTTATTTTTTGCTTCATATTTCACGCTCCTTTATATATACACTCGCAGTATTTATAATAACCGTTAATAATTATACTTTCGAGTCACACTATGAGCAATAATTCCATGACACAAATCAATCGATATATAAGATATGAATTAAGCTGAAAAGAAATACACAATTTGAGATTAGGAATATATCATTGCACAGAGAGGTCTTTGTCCACGCTTACATGCACGCACACCCCGAGACGGCTCAAATGAACTCGCCGAAGTCCGCCAATCAAAATCGGCAAGCTTGGCAAAGCATCCCCCATCTCACAACGCCTTTGCTCTTTTGTCCAATACCTATCGGACAACTACGCATTTCATCTGCATCTGGTCTCTTATCAGCAGCTTGCCATCGGAAAGTGCCAGCGGTGCCCAGTTTTGGGTTCTACCTCCAACTCTTGCAGCTATACCTTCACTGTTTGTTCCAGCTTCTCCAAGCAATTCTGCTGATGCAAGTGACTTAAATCCAGATGGATCAGGCTCTATAAGATACAAAGTCCTCCTACCATCGGTAGCTAAGATCAGGCCGTCGACCAGAATCATACTGCCTTTATTGAAATCAGGTGAACGTCTTGTCTTCCACATTATCTGGCCATCCATGCTCATACACGTCAGGCCGT
>JABMRO010000609.1 GCA_013202635.1 Planctomycetota bacterium | reverse complement strand
GAGCGCACCGCCATCAGGTAAATACAGTTGGCACCTGTGCCTTTCATTTTATCAATCAATTCCATCTGGTCACCGTCCCGTGTCCCATCCTGCCCTAAACTGCCTCGATAAAGAAAATCCTCCGGATCGCCCGGCCCGCACATAAAGAAAGGCCCGCCGCCCTTGCGTTTTAGCCACTGCGGATGCTCGGAATCAACGACAATCTGGCCGTTTCGTGGCCCCGATGCTGTCACTGAATCTTTAAGCAGCTTCAATGTATGATTCTCCATCTCGCTGCCCCGGATTTTTGTGTCGTTCCAGCTAATAATCATATCCAGACTCGGTATAACAACCATAGCACGCGGCCCGCCGTGCCCGAAACAGCCGTACGTATCTACGGGCACATCCGGCCAGTGCCGCCCGCCTTCACGGCCGAGGCCATTGGTCCACCACAGCCAGCTATAACTGCCCACATGGTCACACTGGTTATCCGGGATTCTCTTTGAGCCTATCGAACGCTGTCCCGGTATCATCTCCGCCTCATGACCGGCCGTCCGTGGAATTGAATTCGGCAGGGAACTCGTCACTGCCATTATCGCATGTTCACGGCTGATTAATTGTTTATCTTTCCACCTGCCTTTACGCAAATACAACAATCCGAAACGCGCAAAATCACGCGTCGAAATCGCTAATCGGCCGGGCCGGTCATTGACACCAAAGGCCATAAACGTAGGATTATCCTGACATTCAAGAATATTCGTAAGCCCGGGATGAAAAACATCTGCATCAACCGTCTCAAAGCTGGCGCCATAGACCTTCTTAAACAACGTATCGAAAAACAGCGCCATCTGCCAGTCGTTATAAGCATAAGCTGTTCCGGGCTTTTCGGTAAGACCATAGCATGATATTTGGTTCGCAAGGTCGCGCCACCTTATATTTCGGTCTTTATAACCAAGGGCCTTGTTAATCTGGTTTAACCTCGGCTCCCATTTGCCGGCCTTTTCGTCAAGGCTGGAAATCCTGCCATCCTCCAGAGCCTTAAACAGAAAGTGCGCATACAAAGGTTTTGCCGCGGATGCAACGTCTTTTCGTTTACTCGCATCGCCCCACGAATAAACCAAATACCCGCCCCGCACCACACAGCCGAACCCTCCTGCATAATCACCCAATTCCTTCAGCTTCTCTGTATTCAGGCCGACCTGCTCAGGACTTTTAGTCGCCCATTCGGTCCCCGGATATACAGGCCCTGTTTCAACCGCCCGTATCTCTGGAATTGACAAACACAAACTTATCAACAGCCACATTAATAGTATCTTTGTCAGCTTCATTTTGCTTTTTCTCCTCGCTTTTAACGCCCCAGTTCAAGATTATCTTTGACTAAAGATGAGTCTAATTTCTTATGGTCGCTGGAAACATCAACCAGAACATTATCACTGAACAGAACACGCTTGCTCGGTTGGCCTTTGATGGTTAGCGCCTTCGGTCTTACGCTTGAAAAAAGGTTGCCGACTACCGTGACATCGGATGTGCCCTCAATGACCATCCCTGCCGCAGTCAGGTCATTGGCCGCACGTTTTACCTTGCCTTCGCCAAGATAGCTGTTGGAGAAGTTGTTACCGGTAACCGTAATGCGCCCGCTGTTCGGCCCGATGCTCAGAGCGTCCGGGCCCGAAATAGTAAACGTGTTGGCGCTGACGGCGCAGCCGTGGGCATCGCGCAGGTCTATCCCGCCGGAGCTGTTGTGGGCTATCACATTGGCACTAAGCGCAATACCGTAACAGTCCCTGTCGAGAACTATGGCAGCCCCTGCGCATTCTTCTATCATATTACCCGAGACTACCGACCCGTATGTATTTTCAATCACAACACCGTCGCCTAAATGGTCGTCGAGATTGTTGCCTGTCATACAAAGGTTAAAGCCGTCGATAAACCTGAGGGCATCGTGGTTTTCTTCAAACTGGTTCGCCGACACAACAACATCGTGACAGCCAATCGCGTCCAGCCCCGTCTTTTTATTATAAGTCATCAGCGAATCACATATACGCGGGTCCTCATAACAGAAGTACAGCCGAATACCGTCGCCGCCGTGATAGCTGACGGTAACACCGTCGATGAAGATTTCGTTTATCCGATTTGCCTCGATACCATGGCCGCTCTTTTCATTGCCCGTAATACGAAAGTTAGAAAGTTGAATCCGCCATAACTCAGCCTGTCTATTGTCACCTCCACCCGGATGCTGAAGTATCAGAGCGCTCTTGCCTTCGGTATTGACGTTCTTGATATGTGTGGCCGTGCCGGCGCCTTCGATGAGCACGTCAGACTTTGTCAGCTTCAACGGCTCACTTATCTCAAACGTTCCGGGCGGCAAACGCACAACACCACCCTCATCAGGCAATGCATCTATCGCCGCCTGGATAGTAACATAACGGCCGGCATCGATAACGGCCCGCGCACCCGCCAATCGCAGACCTGCCGGATTACTCCGCCTCCCCTGACCACCTGCGATGCCGAAAACGCTCACAATCACAACGGCTGCAAGTACCATAACTGCTGTCCTGTAAGTCTGTTTCATTTTATCTCTCCTCAATAAGATTTACCCTTTCTTCAACCAGCTATTTGCTGCACAGCCCCCCCCGAATAACTTACAATTGTAAACTCCTGAACCAAAAATTGGAAATCAGAAAAAACCATTCTGCCTTTTGCTTTTCAATTGCCCATCATCGTCTCTTGCATTAACATTAGCACGCTATTGTTTTTATATGGCGTCAATATTTTAAGAAAGAGAATGATGGATAAAAAAAGAAACAAACCACTGTATTCAACAATCCATACGATTTTAATTGCAAGCCTGCTTACTGCAATATCAAGCACTTTTCTCGGCTGCGCTTCCGAAAACGCTTCCAACTTCAAACTGCTTTTTAACAACCGCGACCTGACGGGCTGGTCCGTAAAGTGCAAACCCGCCGACCAAAACAAACAATTCTTCAAAGTGGAAAACCAAACCATCATCGCCGATTCCATGGCAACTAAGAAACACGACTATATCTGGCTCGTTACAGACCGCGAATATAGTGATTTTGTCCTGCGCCTGCGTTTCCGCGCCTTCCGCAACAGCCCCGGCAACAGCGGCGTTCAGATTAGAAGCCGGTACGACGACCGGGAAGGATGGCTCGACGGCCCGCAAATCGACATCAATCCGCCCGGCCCATGGCGAACAGGAATGATTTGGGACGAAACTCGCGGCGTCAATCGCTGGCTCTACCCGCAGGTACCAAAAGGTCAGTGGGTAAACGAATCTATGGCAAACCCGGACCTTATCTTCTATTTCAGCGACGAAGGCCCCGGCTATAACGACCTCGAAATAACAGCCGTAGGCACAAAAATCACCGCCGTCTTAAACGGCGTCACCGTTACAAAATACGATGGCGACGGCGTCCTGAACGACCAGACCCACAAGGCCCGCAACGTCGGCCAAACCGGACACATCGCACTGCAAATTCACACAAAAGACCTGCTCAAAATCAGCTTCAAAGATATTCGGATTAAAGACCTGTCAAGATAGAACTTACAATCATGAATTAATTCAAAGCGACAACACTTTTTCTCGATTTCAAGAAGATTTCGGCCACATTTACGACACGCCATATCCGCAACAAATTCTCGCTTATAATCAATTGCTAATCAACTATCGATTTACTTCAGTCCTGAAAAAAGTAAATATATGACAAATTTTCTTCAAAAGTCACTTGAAATTTATCCCCAATTATAGTATCTTAAAGTGTTAAGGAGATTTTGTGAACGCATCTTTCCTGAATGGTGGTTTTGTAGAAAATATCTGTTTAAAAAACTATTGTTTTGTAATACACAAATTTTTAAGGAGACAAATCGATGAATGATTCCGAAAAATGTCCCCCTAAGCGCACTGAAAGAGGATTCACTTTAATAGAGCTGTTGGTGGTGATTGCCATCATTGCCATACTG
>JABMRO010000608.1 GCA_013202635.1 Planctomycetota bacterium | reverse complement strand
GGAGTGGAAAAGCGAGATAACGTAGGACTCATTCACAGTTTAATTGGGCAAAAAAAGAATCAAAAATAATGAGGTCTGGAACTACGCCAAGAGGGATCACCTGAATTAAATAGTCATAATGTCGTACGGCGTAACACCTTGTTAACAACGGCGCTATTGGTCTGGAGTGACTTGAGTTGCCAAAGAAATTTCCAATGCACTCTCTTTCTTCTTGCTCCAGACTAATATACCTTTGCTATCAATATTAATTGACTTAAAGTCGAGCTTAACATCTACAGCATTATTATGGTTTGTATCATTTATTGTTGTTCTGATACCACCAACTACTTTGTCAAAAACCTGTACTATTGCTTTGGCGTCTATTGTTTTAGCACTCATGAATAAGCCTTTTCGCTATTTGATTCTTCCCTAATATCGGTATCAATTACCCCCTTTAGGCCCAAATTAATAACCCCATTTGTGTCTACTAAAAGTCTATCTGAATTTGGAGTCAATTTAATTTGTATGTCAAATTCAACCTTGCCCACAATTAAAGCCAAAGCTTCTGAATCAGAAACCTTTGCTGAATCACTGCTTACTCTGCTGAAAGATTTTTGTAAAGCATTTATTACATCTTCCAAGGCAGGGTTTTGTTTAGTTTGCTTTTTTTTTCCCATAAAGCAATCCTTTCAGTTCGGTCACTTCCATTTCAGTAATATATATCCAATTCGGGAGATGGTTATTCAGCTTTCAACAAAGCGACGGCTTTGTCCAACTGAGTGGGATCACTTGGAGTAATATTGTGTTTTCCCAAATAATCTAAAAGATTTTGTTCATTGTTAGACAACACTACAGAAGTAGATGCCTGCAATGTACTTTCAGTTGTCGTACGGCTCATGAAACCAAACCCTCCACTTGCATGAATAGGACCTACAGCTAAACCCACTTCACCTTTTGCTGTAACTTCCTTGACTGAAGCTATGCGCATCGTAATAGCCAGATCAACTTTTGAATTAACGCTAATAGCTGGCGCTGAGCCAAGAATCATCATCCAATCAATACCCTGCTTGGTGGCATCGTCAAGTGTGTTTATCATGGCAATTTCACGCTCTATCCATTTGAGCCATATTGTCCTGTAATCAGCTTCAGCCTGGACTGCTGCTTCAAGCGGAGCTGAACACAACTCTTTTAAGACCCCACTAATACTTGTTGTCATGATGCTTCCTTTCATTTTTCAAAGTTTAATTCAAACGCTAAATTCGAATTTGGAACATTTCAAACAAAACCAAACATTGTCTCTGTATGCACCCGCATTTTTTCATAACATGTTATTACATAACTTTCTCGATAACTCCTTAACCAATTATGACTCTAAGGGCAATGCGGCTCTTTGGGGGGCGTTTGCTAACTCGATAACACACCGATATTCATGTTATCCCGAAAACTCGTTCCTTGGGGTTGCTATCTCAAGGGTGCATAATCCGTCTTTGTGTACTTAGAATCTAACACCATTGACATGTTTCTCAAGAACAAGAACAAATAAAATATTTTCTGTCCGCAAAGAGGGCTGCCCCTCCCCCAGCATGGCCCTGGTAACGTGAGAGAACTGCCATAGGCCAAGGCCATGCCATCGGAGGAGGGAATTCCAACATGGAAGAGAGGTAAGATGTTGGAATCTTCCTGTGTATCGTCATCACCACCTTTAAGGCTATTCTCAACACCAGAAAGTTGACTCAAAAATGAGAAAACCCTGAAATGCGCCTTGTGCATGCCCATCCCCCCAAGGTGGTCTCTTGCACCATATCCTCAATTCCCTATAAGAGACGGAAACTCGCAGATCCCAAAGCCCAACAAACATGATAATCACAAGCATAGCAGTAGAGGAAGTTAGGAGCCAAGTATGCACACTTGTCACAAGGTGTCAGCAAAATGGGTAAACTACGCCTGGAGGGGCTCGGACCCCCAACCTTCGGTTCCGTAGACCGATGCTCAAAAACTGTAAAGACTGATAAAGTAAAGACTTGCGAATCCTCCAAAGAGCCGTTGACACCTCAGTGGACACCTGAATTCCGGGAACAGGGCGAGACTGATACACAGGAACTACCCACCGCTTTGGTGGAAATACCTGAACACATGCTGGATAAGGTGCTGACCATTGTCGAGTCAGCCGTCGCATCGCAGTTGTCCACCGATCTCATTGATATTGTGGAAGCATGGCCCGGACTCCCCGACTCCATTAAATCGGCAATCCTGGCCCTGGTAAAAGCGTCAGAGCACGTTGAATGACCCCGGCAGCAGTCCAATCTT
>JABMRO010000607.1 GCA_013202635.1 Planctomycetota bacterium | reverse complement strand
CGGATGCCGATTTCTCAAAATTCTCTCTGGCTTTTTGATTATCACCCAAAGCTTCGTGAGCTTTTCCGATGAAGAAGAAGGTTTGGCAGGTTCTCCTGTCTCGTTTTGGTCTTCCTACTCTTAAATTTTCAGGATATTCGAGTGCCGCTTCAAAATCATTGAGTGCCTCACGATATCTTTTGCTGTCAAACTTCTTTTGACCTCTGAGCAGATGAGCATCGACGTAAACGTTGTGTATCCGCCCTCCACCCTCCCACGTATGGAAGTTCCGGCCGGCAAGTAATTCAATCGCCTTATCATATTGCTGTAAAAGCACAAAGAGAGCGATTTCCCGAGATAGAGCATCATCACGTTTTGTTATCGTACTATGATTATTTTCCAGAAGCTTGAGTCTTTTCTCAGGTGCCGCCCCCCCCGCCTCATAAAGCAGGTCCAGTTCATAATAGACTCTTGGGTCCTTTTTATCACAAGCTATTGCTTTTTCCAGGCTGGCAATGGCTTTGGGAATATTATTCTCCATCCTCACATAGGACAATCCAAGATTTCGATGGACTGTTGAAAAATTGTCATTCAAATCTTGCGATTTTTCCCATTCTTTTATTGCTCTTTCAGGCTGATGGTCATAAAGAAGATTTCCGAGATAATAAGGAGCGAGTGCGTCCGTAGGATTATTATTCGCAGCACTTCTGAGCACATCTATCGTTTCCAAGCGGAATGGAAAACAGTAATCGGGGGGCATCTTGCTTGCCATGTGGTAGTACCTGGAAGCCCTTTTATTGTTTCCCTTTTTCCGGTAACAATAACCGAGATAATAATAGACGATTGGGTACTGGCGTGCCTTTTTATTTGAATCTAATAATATAGAAAGGCACTCAATTGCTTCATCCCATAAACCACAATTGCCGTAATCAACCGCCATTTCAAGATAAGACTGTACCTCTCCCCGGCTCTTTACCTTTAATGTTTTCAAAGCTTCTTTTGATTCTCTTCTAAGACCCGCAGCTTTTTTTGCGAGGTAAAGCTCATGTCCGGCCCAAAAATCAAGTGTATCGAAATCCAGAGTCTTTAATGCTGCTTGAGCCGCGTCTTCAAACCGTCCCAATTGTCTAAGCACCGCAGACTTTAAGTTCAAAGCCTTTGTGTTCCAGGTATTTGTGGCAATTGAGCGGTCTATATGTTTCAAGGCTGTCTCAAAATCTTTCCTGATGCAATCTATTTCTGCCAGATGGTAATACGCGGCCGTATGAAATCCGTAACTCCATGTCGCCTTATATAAGGCGTCGTACGCGGCATCATACTTGCCCTGAAACTTCAAAGCCAGTCCCAGATAGTAGTAGGCTCGACCGCTTTTAGGGCTGGTATAATTTTTTGCGATTCGTTTGACTGCCTGATTCAACTTTTCCTGCGCCTCTTTAAACATTCCCCGCTTGAGGTAAAGAATTCCAAGCTCCGTATTGACCCGCGAATTCCCTGGGTCTCTTCTTAATGCTTCTTCATAATAGGGATATGGCTCAAGAGCCGCACTGTGAAATTGATCGAGGCGAAGACCTGTTAAATAAAGTTCTTCAACTGTTGTAATGTCTTCGGGAGCAGGCGGAGGTTCAACCGGTTTTGGCATCGGAGCCCCTTCCTTTTCTACCGGCTTGTAGGCTATAAGTTCTTCGCTGGTTGAGGACAGCAGCGAAACTCGCAAATCTTTCTCTCTTACGCCGGCGGCCAGAGCAACTTCTTTACTGAACGGTTTATCCGGCCCAATATCAATCCGCTGTCTGAAAACCACCTTATCATCAGCAGTTAGTATCGCCTTTGCGTTTTTGTACGCTGATGTAGCGTTAAAACCGATTTGTGCTGTATTTTTCTCAGAAACCTCCAGATTTACGGCAGCCTTAAGGTTTGCGTTCTTTACACTTGTTATTTGCCGAATAGGATACCAGTATTCCTTAATAATTTTCACTTCATAAGGTTGTATCCAGCTATAATCCGGTTGATTGTCCGAATAGGCACCTGCCATAATCTCTATATAAGGGCCGTCGGTTTCGGTGAGAATTTTGTCCCACATTTGGCCGCGAGGACCCGGGCCCCATTCCCACAACTTTTTGCCTGGAGCGATATGATGATTGGCCACGTAAGCAGTACCGGCTTCTTTGGCGTGGTCATAGCCTGCAAAAAAGTCGTCCTGGTAGTTCCAGGCAAAAAATGATATTGGCGATGGATGATTCTTCCACCAACTGAGGTCCACTCCTTTTGTGTAATCCACTCCGGAGTAAGATTCGTGTGAAATCGGCCAACGTGCAAACTGGTTCTTCCCATGGTAAGTGGCATATTCCGTACCTGGAGGGAAAATTACCTGATAGTCTTGATTTGCATGGACAGTAACATTTGCCCAGCACAGAATAGAATTAACGAACGGCGTTCGATTAATAATCTTAATAGTTGCTTCCATATAGGATTTTTCCGGATAGACGGTTATACCTATCACCCATTTCATTCTATGGCGAAGCTCTATCTCCCCCACCCACACGGTTTTACTGCCATCAGGATTCTCTTGCAGCGTGTAGTCAACCGGCATAAAGGTTGTAGCTCTGTGATGGTGAGGGATGCACCATTCTATACCCCCGGAGATCCACGCACCGAGCATTCCAATAAGGGCTGGCTTTATCACGTGCTGGCGATAAAGAAAGTCGTAGTTATTTGTTTTGTCTAATGCGGAAAAAACACGCCCTCCGATTTCCGGAAGAACACAAACCTTCACATATTCATTTTCAAGGTAAACCGCCTTGTAAGTTTTGTCCTTGCGACTATCGGTCAATACGTCCTGCATCGGATAAGGATATACTCGCCCTTGTGCCCCCTGGTATGTCCTGCCGGTATAGAACCTTGGATTTGGGTCTGGTTTGCCCACCTGGTAAGTAGGAATCATCAGCGGCTCTTCATATATCTTTACGGTTGAATCTGCCCGAGCCGGGTTTATAAAGAAAGTGATTAATGTGATTGAAAAGATAGCCACTCTGGTAAAATATTTGTTGCCAGCCATATGAATCCTCCTGAAGTTTTCATATCTTTAATAGGTCGGCATATTTTACCATTAGTGATTTTGTATGTCCCGAATTAAATTGAACTACGACGATGCTATTTTCGCCCATTTCGATGAATTCTTTGACCCTGCCGAGACCAAAAGAATTATGTCGAACTAACTGGTTTGTCTTAAACTGAGGTGTGTCCTGGCTAATATGGTCATGGTCATCGTAGCTTTCATCTTCTTCAGCTTCTTCGGACATTTCCCGGCCGAGTTCGAAAATAAACTGCGACGGTATTGACCGCAGCATCTGGCCTCGCACTGTCCGGTATCGGGCGTAACTAATATGCAGACCGGTTTTAGCACGGGTTATGCCTACGAAAAAGAGCCGACGCTCCTCTTCGAGTTCGTCCTGGTCTTCGCGGGAATTAGACCTTTCGTGGGGTAATATCCCTTCTTCAACACCAACGATAAAGACATTTTCAAATTCGAGCCCCTTTGCGGCGTGAAGAGTCATCAATGCCACACGGTCACTGGATTTATCGTAAGCATCGGTGTCACTGAAGAGGGATATCTGTTGAAGATAATCGACAAGTGAGGGCTGCTCTGCCTGTTTGTCATAACCAGCGGCGGCGTTTATCAGTTCGTTAGCGTTTTCCAGTGCGCTTTCGCCCTCGGGCCCGGCGGCAAGGAAAGAGTCGGCTAATCCGGATTCGTTAAGAACACGCTCGGCAAGAGGTGCGATCGGGCCATCGATGTCTTTCTTGAACTGTTCGAGCATATTAACAAATACAGCGAGCTTTGCCTTTGCTCCTTTGGAAAGAGATTCGATATGCTCGGACTTCTTCATCCTTTCAAAAAGATTGATTCGGTTATGGGCGGCGTAGGTACGAACTCTATCTGTCGTTACTTTTCCTATACCACGGGCCGGTGTATTAACAATTCGCAATAACGCAATTTCATCATCAGGATTGACAAGGACTTTCAGATAGGCGAGCAGGTCGCGGATTTCTTTTCTCCTGTAGAACTCAATGCCACGGACAATCTGATAGGGTATCTTATTCTGGATGAATGTCTCTTCAAAAGCACGGCTCATAGCATTAACACGATAGAATACGGCCATATCTTTGAGATTGGCGCCCTTTTTAGTCAGCTCATTTATCTGTTGGGCGACAGCCTGGGCCTCCTGGGCCTCATCCTCGAAAGTATCTATGCTGACATCCCTGCCGGAAGGTTTGGTTGGGATCAGCTTTTTATCTTTTCGATTTTGGTTAAATGCAATTAAGCTGTCGGCCATTGCAAGGATGTTCGGGGTGCTGCGAAAATTCTCTTCGAGTTTGATGATTACTGCGTTGGGCCAATCCTTTTCAAAGGCCAGAATATTTCGGATGTCAGCCCCCCGCCAGCGGTAGATTGACTGGTCCGGGTCGCCGGTAGCGCAAATATTGTTGTGCTGTGAAGCAAGGGCTGTGGCAATTCGATACTGAGCGTGATTTGTGTCCTGATATTCATCGATTAGCAGGAATTTGAAGCGTTCGCCAAGCTCGCGGCAAACATCGGGGGAGTTTTGCAGCAAAAAAGCCGTTTTCATTAGTAAGTCATCAAAATCCAGGCCGTTTCGCTCACTCAGGATGCGCTGATAGCACAGATATATTTCAGATAATGTGTTAGAAAAAAAATCGTTGGCATCATTTCTGAAGGATTCGGCGTCTATCAGCTTGTTTTTCAAAGTGGAAATAACATCGAGCATTCGAGCAGGAGAAAAGTTCGTCGTATCAAGTTCGCAATCTTTGACCGCCTGCTTGATACACCTGGCCTGGTCGGAGGAGTCATAGACGCTGAAGTTGGATTTAATACCGGCTTTGTCTGCGTATTTGCGAAGAATTCTTACACATAAAGAGTGAAAGGTACTGATATGCGCTCCGGCACAGGCGCCAAGGGTGAATGCTCTTTGGCGCATCTCCTCGGCGGCTTTGTTCGTGAAAGTTATTGCACAAATATTATATGGATGGACACCAGAGTCAATAAGTGCCGCGATGCGATATGTGATTACGCGGGTTTTGCCGCTGCCCGGCCCGGCAAGAACGAGCAAAGGCCCTTCACGGTGAAAGACAGCTTTTTTCTGAGAAGGAGTTAATTGTTCCACAAGTGTATCGTCCATAGCTGAAACCGGCCGCACCACACTTCTCAGATGTGTATTAAGCTCAATGGGTGCAGAATCATTTTGCTTGTTCTGATTGTTTCCTGAGTTTTTCTACTTCGGCTTCTAATTGCTTGAAAAGCTCCTGTTTTTCGATTCTTATCCGCCCAAGCAGAGTCTGTCTTAAGTAAGGTGGATATAGCTGGTCATTCAGGAAATCACGCAGCGCAAAGGATCTAAACTGTGGAAGTGTGGGCAGGTTAATCCTAAATTCAGGGTCATCATGTTTTACCCTGTAATAGTCCCATACTTGTTCTGCCATTTGTTCACTATTGAATGAACCATCGTCATCTCGAATTGCATATAAGTAATAACTGTCCCTTAACATCATAGTAATCATTTCTTTTGCGTCATTTATTCCTATAGCATCGAGTTCCTCTTTGAAGCGTTCCTTTACATATTCATCGACTATCGGATTTTTAAATTCATCCAGGGGGTACAGTTGTCTTAGTTGAGTATAAATCTTTTGTGCATGGCGTTTGTGCCCGGCATAATAGAAGGAATTTACGGCATTTTTGAGCATATTACGGTGACCGTTCTGAAGGGATACATAACGGCCCTCGTCTCCGTCATCTTTGTATTTTTCGAGAATTGCCAGAACAGACTTGTTGTACGGTTCAAACATCCTCAAATCCGGTCGTAAAAACACCTCTTTGTATATCTGTTCATGAGGTTGCTGTGAAGAATCCTGCGAAGGTGCTGGAATCGGTAACTCGTAGATGAATATTTTGCCGTTACGGAAGAGATTCTGCAAACTGTGACCTACGATGCGGTCAGTGTTGGTTTCGGTTGCGTCTATTTCCCGGTCATCCTCTTCGGCAATTATTTTCAAACCTTTGACGGCCCAGTAAATTGCGTGACTATCTGGGTGCCGCCAATCCATAGGAAAATGTGTATTTGGGTCGCTCCAATCAATAGGACCGTAACTTCTGTTTATCTCTCGCATTATAACCGGGTCAAGTTTCCAGACCTTACGTAATTGCCAGGCCCTGGCGAAAATATCAAACTTCTTGAGGCTTTCAGTGCCCCTAAAATTGTCAATTGTCTGACCGGCGGCGGGATCAAACCTTTGGGAGTTTTGCCTTAAAGATAGATAATTGCTCACAAACTCATTATCGTCTGAAAATGCTTTATCGGCTGATTTTAGCGCATCGATTATTAATGCCGTATTAGGGTCTTTGGCAATTTCCTGCCAGGTTACAGGTGCTTCGGCGAGTGCATCGAAATACTGATTATCCGCGGGGCCGAGAAGCGGCTCCAAAGCCAGAGCCAATTGCAATTTGTAGTATTTGTGTGCATCATCTGATACGCCGCCAATTTTATGCTGGAATATCCTGCCAAGCTCACGGAAAAGCGTAATATTTTTGAGCTTATATTTATCGATAGCCTCGTCACGAAGCAGCTCGTAACCGTTTCTGACCCATTGCCATCTTTGATCCGGCTGTGTCTCTGGTATGGCGACCGAGATGTTATAAGCCATATTCCATGCGTGGAACTCCCAGACCGATGCGAATCGAGGCTGCAGGATGGTTATCCATTCGGCAAGCTGTCTTGCGTCGAAGAACTGGCCTTCCTCTTTTAGTTTATCCGCCCGCATCCATAAGATATCCACGACCAGGCCGCGAAAAGCTCCGGTTGCAATGGTTGCGAATGCCAGTGAAGGAGGAATGTTTTCAGGCGTGTCGATTATCAAATTCATATCCTGACGCTGGCGATTTATGGAGTCGAGCTGTATGCCGGCGCCGATAAATAAACCAACTGCAAGAACTATACAAACAAAACAGATTATTTTGTCTCGTAAACGCATAAAAACCGTAAAAATGTACTACACAATAATTTTTGCAATTTCCCGATAGCTGAAAATAATTAAGGCAAGAACCAGCAATAAAAGTGATTTAATACAAACCATGACAACGGCGCACCTGGCTAAAACCGTCCAGCTTAATAATAGCCCGGGAACCATGAACATGGTAGGATTGTATTTGTCAAACTGCGGCAAAAGCCTGACCATCCACTTGATAGTGTAAGTGTAGATCACACTAACGTTTTCACTTAGAAAGCTGAAGGATTCGATGACAAAGCCGCTGAAGCAGGACGTTGAAAAAAGTACAAGGCAGAGCAGTATAGCCACAGGGAAAGACAAAAAAGTCGAGGCTAATGTGCCCAGGCATGCCAGAAAAATCAAACGAAACAGTATTAGAAAAGTAACTCTTATGAAATTGCCTGTGAAAGTATCCGCCTTGTAAAGCACTTCTATTCCGTCAGGCGGAAAGAATATAACCGTGCTGTTATATGG
>JABMRO010000606.1 GCA_013202635.1 Planctomycetota bacterium | reverse complement strand
ATTGAAATAAGGCCTCTGCCCCGCGGTCACATCAATGACACATACGTCCTGACCACTAAGAAGAACAAGCATACTGTCCGATACATACTACAACGAATAAATCACACTGTCTTTAGAGACCCTCCTTCAGTGATGGGAAACATTATCCGTGTTACCGAGCACATACGCAGCCGGATGCAGAGAATTGATCCGGACCGGGCATCTCGCCAGTTGACCGTTATCGCCGGTGTTGATGACACATGCTTTCATAAAGATGCCCAGGGCAGCTTTTGGCGGGTATATAATTTCATAGAGGACGCCGTTGCTTACGATACCATTGAATCTGCCGAGCTGGCCTATGAAGCGGCACGAATGTTCGGCTGGTTCCAGAAGATGCTGATTGACCTGCCGGGGCCGGCTCTGCACGAGAGCATTTGTGACTTCCACAACACGCCCAAACGCTTCAAAACCTTCCAGCAAGTCCTTAAAGAAGATACCTGCAATCGAGCTAAAAATGCAAAACCCGAAATTAAATTTTTATTTGATAATGCGTCCATCTGTGACGTCTTGCTGAATTTGGTGGACAATGGTAAAATCCCCGTTCGTATTACGCACAATGATACGAAGGTAAACAATGTGATGCTGGACAAAAATACCAACAAAGGTGTCTGCGTAATTGATTTGGATACCGTTATGCCGGGCCTGTCGATTTACGATTTTGGTGATATGATCCGTACGGGAGCCACTTTAGCCGATGAGGATGAACGTGACTTATCGAAAGTAGCTATGAACCTGCCGATGTTTGAAGTGTTCGTTCGAGGTTTTGCCGAGCAAAGCAGCCATTTTCTCACATCCATCGAGAAAGAGCACCTTGCTTTTGCTGCCAAGCTAATAACCTTTGAACAGTTTATCAGGTTTCTTACTGATTATCTGGCAGGTGACATCTACTATAAGGTTCACCGCAAAGACCATAATCTCGACCGAAGCCGCACACAGATGAAACTGGTCCGGTCGATTGTTGCCCAGGAAGAGGCTATGAACAAGGTAATCGAAAAGGTCTTTCAAGAAGTTGATTGACGTGATACTTTATGCCAACAAAAACAGGATTCTTTGTATAGCACTTGCAGAAAGTATGTTGTTAAGGTATTTTGTAAACGGAGAAAAATATGGACTGGAATGCTGTTGGAATTGAAACCAATTTTAGCTCTTTAGACTGGTGTATCGTCGTTGGCTATCTGATCATCATTGTAGCAGTCGGTGTTTATATAAAGCGATATATAAGCAATGTTACGGATTTTATGGTTGCCGGCCGGGGCTTAAAAACTTTCCTGGCGATTGCGACAATGATTGGAACCGAATTGGGTTTGGTTACGGTGATGTATTCGTCTCAAAAAGGCTTTACCGGCGGCTTCGCTGCCTTTCACATCGCATTAGCGGCTGCTATTGTAACTTTAGTTGTTGGGCTGACCGGATTTATCGTGGTGCCCTTGAGACGTATGAAGGTAATGACTATACCTGAATTCTATGAGAAGCGGTTCGGACGCGGCGTACGCATTCTTGGTGGAATTATATTGACATTCTCAGGTATTCTCAATATGGGATTATTCCTCAAGGCCGGCTCTCTTTTTGTAATGGGCATCACCGGCCTGACCCGATCCATTCATCTCAATATCATAATGACCGTTCTGCTGGGGATGGTATTGTTGTACACCGCTCTTGGCGGGATGGTCTCGGTAGTGGTTCTTGACTATATACAATTCGTAGTTTTATCGTTCGGACTTTTAGCTGCGAGTTTGTTATCCATCAGATATTTGGGCTGGGGTAACATTATTGAAACAGTTTCCCAGTTAAAAGGCCGGGCGGGTTTCGACCCGTTTCACGGTGAGGGTTTCGGTGTTCCCTACGTTGTGTGGATGTTCTTTTTAGGCCTGGTCAGTTGCGCTGTTTGGCAAACAGCGGTAATTCGTGCCTGTTCGGCTGAGAATACACGTACCGTTAAGAAAATCTACACCTGGGCTTCTATCGGATTTCTCATGCGGTTCCTTCTGCCTTATTTTTTGGGGATTTGTGCTTTTGCCTATATCGCTCAGCATGAGTCATTGAAGAACGTTTTTATTTCTGATGGGGGTTCCGTAGATCCGCAGGTGACTCTGATGGCGATGCCTGTCTTTCTCAGCCAAATCCTTCCTGTTGGTTTCATAGGTATCGTTTCGGCGGGGATGCTGGCGGCGTTTATGTCCACTCATGATAGTTACCTGTTATGCTGGAGTTCCGTACTGACCCAGGATGTGGTGGCGCCCTGGTTCAGAAAAGGATTGTCTTCAAAAACACGTTTGTTGCTGACACGAATATTTATCGTAGCTATTGGTATTTTTGTTTTGGTTTGGGGGCTTTGGTATGATTTAGGGCTGGATTTGTGGGATTATATGGCAATTTCCGGGGCTATCTATTTTACCTGGGCCATTGCCCTGTTGGTTTTTGGCCTTT
>JABMRO010000605.1 GCA_013202635.1 Planctomycetota bacterium | reverse complement strand
CGGCCAGCCATTGTGTAAAATTGCTCACGGCTGCTTTGGCCGCTGAGTATGCGGGTATCTTGGTTAGTGGACTAAAAGCGCACATACTGGAAATATTAAGTATTATGCCGGAGCCGTTTTCAGCCATCTCTTTACCGAAAACCTGGCTTGGCAGTAAAGTCCCGAGGAAATTCAGGTCGAAAACAAACCGAACAGCCTCGCTTGGCAGATCGAAAAAAGAAAGGTCCGGTGAGGTGGTTGCTTCTTTTTTGTTCCCGCCTGCTCCGTTTATCAATATGTCTATGTTACCAAGCTCGGCGGTAATTTTCTTGTGCGCACGTCCCAGACTTTTTTTGTCTAATACGTCACATTTAACCCCGACAGCCCGGCCGCCTTTGGATTTGATTTCATCGGCGGTCTTTTCCGCTGCCGTTTCGATTAAATCCAGAACGGCGACTTTCGCGCCGGCATCACCGAGTGCCCTGGCCATTGTCCCGCAAAGAATACCTCCGCCTCCGGTAATCACTATCACTTTATCTTTAATATCGAACAGTTTCTTCATCTTTTATCCTTTCTCGCCGGTGCGATTACATTCATTGTCTATAAATATTTAGGTAGTTTTTTCTCCAGCGGTTTACGTTCGAATCTCATAAATACAGGCAGGCCGTCCTCATCGATTCTTATAGGTGCTTCATCCTGTATCAGCGGCCGAACGTAATCACGCATTGCGTCCGTGATATGGTTGCCGTTGTCGTTTATAAACTCAGCCGGCACTTTCTTTTCGCCGTTGGCCACGTCCCTCAGCTCCGCCAGCCCTGTTGTGCATTTGTATTGTGGGCCGTCTTTGCGAACCAGTGTTACCATTTTACCGTTCACCCCTTCGACGGCGTGTTTTACCGCCATCTGCCCGCACAAGTAAGCCTCATTGACGTCGTTCAGCGAGGCAAAGTGCATAGCGCTTCGCTGATTTGTGCCGAGCTTGTTGAAGCGGGCCTTTATGCCTACTTCCTTTTCTATCACGGCCTTGAGCATCTCGGCAACACCGCCGAGCTGAACATGCCCGAAACTGTCTTTACTGAATGCACCCGTGTCCGCTGTTACGTATTGGCCTTTTTCGTCTTTGAGCCCTTCACCGGCAACGATAAAGACCATGCCCAATCGTTTTAACACTTCCTTGACGTCGCTGACGAGCTTTTCAAACGAAAAGGCAGCTTCCGGCATATAAATAAGGTGCGGCGCATCTTCTTCACATCGGGCGGCAAGGCCCGTTGCCGCCGCTATCCAGCCGGCGTTTCTTCCCATCACCTCTAAGATTGTGCAGGTGTCCGTCGTATAAAGTGCCTCGGTATCTTTTCCGGCCTCAGCCGCACAGGTTGCGACGTATTTAGCCACGCTCGGATATCCCGGGCAATGGTCGGTGTATGCAAGGTCGTTATCGACCGTTTTCGGAATACCCATACAAACCAGCTCATAGCCGGCGTCTGCGGCTAACTTGTTGACCTTGTCCGCTGTGTCCATCGAGTCGTTACCGCCGGCATAGAAAAAGTAACGGATGTCATGGGCCTTGAACACATCGAGCACTCTCTCGAAGTCCGCTTTGGATTCTTCCAGCGATTTCAGCTTGTATCTGCACGAGCCGATGGCTGCCGCGGGCGTTTGTTTGAGCGCCTCGATTGTCTCCGGCTTTTCCGCCGAGATATCGAATAAATCCTCTTTCAATACGCCTAATATACCGTTGGTAGCGCCTATTACGCTGCCGATTTTACCTGATTTCATTGCCTCTTGTATTACACCGCAGGCACTTGAGTTGATTACCGCCGTAGGCCCGCCCGATTGTGCCACAATAGCATTAGCTTTCGAACTCATTATAGATACTCCGTTAATATTACTGCTTTTCTGAAATCTTGATTAAATCACCCGTATCTGGCAGAATATACACGAGGCTGATTACGATTTCAATAATTTTTAGTTTCAGGCTCCGGTAAGGCCCCGGTTCGATACTATTTTTTGGGAGTAAATTATGGCAAATTATATGATTGCACGTTTTGACGAGATTGATGCTGTAAGGTGTCCGTGCGGCTTTTCACGGCGGGCCTTCGTCTCACCCGAAAACCCCACGGCTACGATGCACGTAGTCAATATAGAAGACGATGCACAGGTGCATTATCATAAAAAGCTCACCGAGGTTTACTTTATTCTCGAAGGCCAGGGACAAATGGAGCTTGACGGCCAAATAGTTCCGGTAAAGCCCTTTACTGCCATTTTTATCAAGCCCGGCTGCCGACATCGCGCCGTGGGAAAGATGCGCATCGTCAACGTCTCAATCCCCGCCTTCGACCCCGAAGATGAATGGCTCGACTAATTTACCCCGTTAGAAAGCCTGCCTTTCGGGCGGGAATGATATTTTCTGCAAATTTGATGGCATGGGAAAACTTTAATATCCCGCCTGAGTTTTCTAATGGGGTTTACAACCCGCTGAACAATTGATATTATAACCGAAACATTTGCCGATGTAGCTCAATGGAAGAGCACAGCTTTCGTAAAGCTGAGGTTGAGGGTTCGACTCCCTCCATCGGCTTTGTGAATCTTAAAGTATAATTTACCTTAAATCCTTGGAGTAAGCTATGTACAACAGAAAAATTTCCAAAGCGATGAAAACAACCTTTCCATTCGTCATTTTTTTAAGTTTATTGATTCTTTTCAATTTATGTTCCTCTCAGGCCTTCGCAGGCGCCGATTCGAGCAGGGTGGGAGGTGGCCTGGAATTGCGGATAATGAGTTTCAATATTCGCTACGGCTCCGCTAATGATGGCGATAATCACTGGAAAAATCGAAAGGAAATGGTTTTTGATGTCCTGCGTGATCATCGTCCTGAAATTGTTGGCTTGCAGGAAGCGCTGGATTTTCAGATGGCGGAAATCTGCACGGCCCTCGGCAAATACGTCCAGATAGGAGTTGCCCGCGAAGACGGCAAAGTCGATGGCGAATTCTCCTCCATACTATATGACATCAGCCGTTTTAAAGTCGATGAATCCGGGACATTCTGGTTTTCCAATACTCCCGAAGTCCCCGGCTCAAATCACTGGGGAAATGCCTGTGTCCGCATCTGCACCTGGGCAAGATTTATCGAAAGGAAGTCGGGCAGGGCTTTTTATATGTTTAATCTTCATCTGGACCACGTTTCCCAGCCGTCCCGCGAAAAAAGTGCTGTCCTGTTGGCTCGGCGAATCAAAGATAGAAAGCACCGTGACCCGTTTATCCTGACAGGTGATTTCAATACAGGCGAAAGCAATCCGGTTGTAACTTATTTAAAAGGCAAGACCCCACTCACCGGTGCCGATGGGCTAAAATCCAAAACTCCTGTTCCAATGGTCGATACGTTTCGTGTTCTGCACCCCGATGTCAAAGATGTTAAGACCGGCCACGCCTTCCGCGGAACTCGAAAAGGCAATAAAATAGATTATGTCTTCGTTCCATCGTATATAAAAGTGCTCGAAGCTCAAATACTGTATGACAACATCGATGGGCGTTATCCTTCCGACCACTACCCGGTTAACGCCACGATTCGTCTGCCTGCCAGATAGGGCGGCAATATATTATGGTGACTGTGAGGAAATAAAACAGCGTCACTGCCGTGCGTTTTTCAGCGCACCATCCTGATGGCCTCTTTTTCCTCGAACTGATTATGTATCCTATGCTTATCTTATCCAAGGTATTCGAAAAAGTTCCTCCCAATGCGATATAAGCGTCTTTTGGGGTAAAGAGAGCTTTTCTTTGCGCAATAAGAGGGCATACCTATTATGGATTTCTATTAGGGCATCAAGGCATTTGTGTGCTTGATTTGTAGTAGGTCCCTGAACTTTTTTCTTACCTAAATGTGCCCAGTGTTCGTCAACAAATGCCTCAATGGTTTTTTTTGCAATTTTCTGAATGATTTGTTTGTCTTTTTCAACATCTCTAACAAGAAGTATTTTCCTTGGTCTATTAAAAGCTTCTTTAAACGCTTTATTAGCATCTCTGTAATAAAATTCTCTTCGAAATTTAGATAAACGATTCGCCGAAAAATATTTATCGTGTGGGAAAAAAGATCTTACATACTTATCAATGGTGATCTGTTGTGTATTGTTTTCAATATCTGACATGAGCTTATATATGTTTAAATCGTCGGATCTTTTGTCAACTAACCTTCTGATTCCCATTCCTAATTGGATATTATAATTTCGATTGAGCCACCCGAAGAAAGGGTGCCCCGAGAACTTTTGAAGCTTGTCGTTCTTTTTTAAAATAGTAAGGAGATTGGAATATGTCCCACGGGAAATTTCTAACTTTAACAATTCGTTTCTAATTCTATCAAGGCTTTTCTGCCATTTTCTCCATTTTAACAAATCACGTGCAACTGATGGCATTTTCATTAAAGCCTGCCTCGCTATTTAACTTCCTTTGCAAATAGTAAGTCTAAAATATTTTCAGCGCACCATCCTGATGGCCTCTTTTTCCTCGAACTTATTGTGATATTTCGCAGGCCGGTATAGTTTGAATTCTATCGCCCGTATATATTCTTCCGGCCCGCAGTGACGAACGTTTTCAATCAGCGAGGATATCTGCTTTTGCGAACGAAAGGCCGAGATTGCCTTGAGTTTCTTTTCGAGATATGACTTGGGCGTCCGCATTCGCAGCGTCGGAGGTTCGAGAAAATCACAATAGACAGCATACGTGTGGACATAGGGCACTTTGCTTAACGGCTTGCCGATCTCAGGCCAGATATTGCCCGCCGCGTGGAACAAGCTGATAAGCATCTCTTCGTAAATAATACGATGGTCGGGATGCAAATCGTTCCACGTTGGCAAAAAGCACTGTGTCGGCTTTATCTTTCGCAGATGATATGTGAAGGTATTTTGCAGTCCCGTATAGCCCTTGATTGCCAGAGGTTCTTTCGGCTCAGCCGGCCCTCTGCCGCGGTAATTATTCAGCCGGCAGTCCGGAAAACCGAGCCATATAATATTTTTCTTCGGTATGCCCAGGCTTTCGTAGCATTTGTAACTTTCGTTCCGCCGGATTTCGGCAATGCTGTCTTTTTCATCTGCGCTGCAGTAGCCCATTCTGCCGTCGGTAACGATTAGTATATATACAGGTATATTTTCCCGTTTGGCTAATTGAATAAGCAGGCCCGCTCCGAGAACCGCATCGTCATCGTGGGGGCTTATCATTAGGAAGCATTGCTTCTTGCCCTGCCAGTTCTGTGAAACACTCGCAAGACGAGAGCCTACTCTTCTTTCATTACCAACTAATCGTACAAATTCAATTTCTTCTTGCATAATTATCAACTCACAATTAAACTTCAAACAGAAATATTAAAAACAAAACAACAGGATGTTATTTTTTCAAAACAAGGAAGCAGTGAGGATGGATATTATAAGCAGTTTCAGGGAGAATGCAAGGGGAAAAAATCTATCAGTTGTTTTACCCGAGGGTAGGGATGAGCGGATAGTGCTGGCCGCCCGCAGACTCAAAGACGAAGATATTGCCCGGCCTATTGTGCTCGGAACACCCGACCAGATTCAAGCATCTATTGAAAAAGCCGGCGTTAATCTCGACGGCATCGAAATCATAAATCCCAAACAAAACGATAAACTCGATATTTATGCGGAAAAATACAGCAGTCGAAGAGAAGGCATTTCTTTAGCCGTAGCAAAACGTATCGTCGCAAAGCCGTTATTCTATGGTGGTATGATGGTCTCTTGCGGTGATGCCGATACTGCTGTCGGCGGTGTTGCCGGCGCAACCGCAACTCTTATTCAGGCCGGCGTCTTGACCGTTGGCCTGATTCCGGAAATCAAAACTCCTTCCAGCTATTTTCTTATGGTCATTCCCAGCTTTCTCGGGGAAAAGGACAAGCCGTTCATTTACGCCGATTGTGCCGTCAACATTGATCCGACGGCCGAGCAGTTGGCGGACATTGCTTTGGCTTCCGCCGTAAGTGCAAGGAGACTTTTAGGGCAGGAACCTCGCGTAGCTCTGCTGTCGTTTTCCACAATGGGGAGCGGTTCCGGAGCGAGTGTGGACAAAGTCAGGGAGGCTCTAAAAATAGCCCGGGCACGCCGGCCCGACCTGGCTATAGACGGCGAGTTCCAGGCCGACTCGGCTATAGTTCCCAGAGTGGCCGCTAAAAAAGTCAAAGATGAAAGTGCCGTTGCAGGAAAGGCAAATGTCATAATATTTCCCGACCTCAACTCAGGAAATATTGCTTATAAACTCACTCAGTATATGGCTAATGCCCAGGCCATCGGGCCGTTTCTTCAGGGATTTGCGAAACCCATAACGGACCTCTCAAGAGGAGCAACTGTTGATGATATTATTGCTACGGTTATTCTGACTTTGGGCCAATTGCTGGAGAAAACAAATCCCGTACCGGATAAGAAGCAAACATGCTTGAAAGGACAGCGCTGAAAATGAAAGTACTCGTCATAAATGCAGGCAGTTCTTCGGTCAAATATTACTTGTACCAGATGCCCGGGGCGGAGGTTCTTGCCAGAGGGCTTGTCGAAAAAATCGGAGAAGAAACTTCTTCACTTTCTCATTTTTATCACGGAAAAATTCACACAATAACATCAAAGGTTGAAGACGTTGAAAAGGCGATGGAGCTTGTACTTCAAACGCTTGCCGACAAAGAAGTGGGAGCTTTGCAGCAGATATCCGAGATTGGCGCCGTCGGCCACAGGGTCGTTCACGGAGGCGAAGAGTTTACCGGCTCTGTAATCATTGACGAAAAGGTCATTGCCTCAATCAAAAAGTTCGCAGACCTTGCGCCTTTGCACAATCCGCCGAATCTTGCCGGTATTCTGGCCGCACAGCACCATCTGCCGAATGTAAAACAGGTCGCCTGTTTCGATACCGCATTTCATTCCACCATTCCGAAAGTTGCGTATATGTATGCCCTGCCATATGAGCTTTATGAAAAGTACGGCATCCGAAGGTACGGCTTTCACGGAATCTCTCACAGATATGTGGCCCGCCGTGCCGCGGCCATAATGGGCAAGGGAAAATATGACATCAACGCCATTACCTGTCATCTCGGAAACGGCTGCTCCGTTACTGCCGTAAAAGAGGGCAACTCGATTGATACCTCTATGGGACTTACACCTTTGGAAGGTGTGCCGATGGGAACCCGTTCGGGCGACCTTGACCCGGCCATACTCTTTTACCTTGCCGATAAAGGTTATGGCGTAAAAGAGCTGAATGACCTTTGCAATAAGCAAAGCGGCCTGCTTGGTTTATCGGGCGTCTCGAATGATATGAGAAATATCGAACAGTGCGCACGCAAAGGTGATGCTCGGGCAAAACTTGCTATCGATGTTTTCTGCTACCGCATCAAAAAATACGTAGGTGCTTATGCGGCGGTTCTGGATACTGTCGATGCCGTGGTCTTTACCGGCGGAATAGGGGAAAACTCCGTCTTTATGCGCGAGAAGATATGTAACTCCGTAACTCAAATAGGCGTGCAGCTTGACCTGGCAAAGAACAAGGAAGCAATCGCAAAAGAAGCTGAAATAAATACTAAAGATAGTAAGGTCAAAGTTTTTGTCATTCCCACAAATGAACAGGCCGCAATTGCCAACGATACTTATGAGCTTGCCAACGGCAACCAGCCGATTGTCTCCAAGCAAAATCCCTCCGGAAATGTCACGCAGGAACACATGGAAACAATGCATGGTCGGAAAGGGTGATGATACCGATGGAATGTGCTGCCTGTAACTTATTTTAACTTGCCCTGTAGTTTTGTGTGGCGGGCAAGAGCGGCGGCGCCTATTATGCCGGCGTCTTCGCCGAGGGTGGCAAAGCATATCTCGACCATCTCTTTTTTCAATGTCCAGATATACTCGTCAAAGAATTCCTTTATACGGTTCAGCAATACGTCACCGGCGGCTATCATTCCCCCGGTAAAAATTATTCGCTTCGGCTCGGTTGTATGCAGCATATTTATACAGGTAATGGCAAGCGCTTTGGCAGTCCCGTCGGTTATCTCTTTTGCCAATTTGTCGCCGTTGGCTAAGTGCCCGTAAATATCCTTGCTGGTTATGTGTCCCTTTTCGTCCAACACTTTTTTAAGACTGGATTCAGCTCCGGCCTCGATTGCTTCGGTGGCTCTTCTTGCAGTCGAGTCGGCTGATGCATACGCTTCGACACAACCTTGTTGGCCGCAGTTGCAGCTTCTGCCGTCCGGGTATATTATCATATGTCCAAGCTCCGCTCCGTTTTCATCGCAACCGTGCACAAGTTCGCCGTTACTTACAATTCCTCCGCCGATGCCTGTACCGAGCGTAAAAAAGACAATATCTTTAACGCCCTGGCCGGCCCCGACTGCATATTCGCCCCAGCAGGCAACATTTGCGTCGTTGTCATAGACAACCGGCGCCCCGAGCTTTTCGTTTAGCATTTTGCAGATTGGAACGTTTTTGAATTTCGGCATATTCGTTGACCTGATGATGATACCCTCGCTGTATTTAGCCGGCCCGGGTGTTCCTATACCGACTGCGGCGATGTCCTGTAGAGAAAAACCGGCCTCGGCAAGAAGTTCCTCGACGGCCTGAGCCATATTGTTAATAACCACTTCCGGGCCCATATCAGCTTCGGTCGTGATCGATGTTTTACAAATCATCGTGAGTTCGGAATCAAATAAGCCAATTTTGACGTTCGTTCCGCCAACATCAATACCAACAAATATTTCACTCATTTTTCATACCTCTTATTTCATAGATGTATAATTACTTACCTTTGCCCCTGAATTAATCCGGATAGCCGTCGGGG
>JABMRO010000604.1 GCA_013202635.1 Planctomycetota bacterium | reverse complement strand
GATGGCGAATCCCTTACACGCAAGGTCTCATCCGATTACGGCAATGACCCGGACAACTGGACCGCCTCTGCGCTTTCACCCGGAACCATCAATCCGTAAATTCCAAGGCAGGCGGAAAAAAATGCGTCCGATAAGAAGCAGGCCGCTATTGGCTTTTCTTCAAGATTGCCATCAATTCATCATCTGTCAATGAAATCGGATTCCCTTTCATACTACTTGATTTTTGGGATTTCGCAACTACTGTTGGAAAATCCTGCTCTTTCAATCCAAACTCCGATAGGGGTGGAACTTTTAATACCAGGCAAATATCTCGTACCCACTCTACTACTCCACCAACGGTTTTTGCCGTAATTCCAGTTAGTAATTGGGCTATCTCACCGTAACGAGTTAAAGCTGGTGAGCCGGGTGCGCGGTTTTGCAATGCCTGCACGTTAGCTTCCATAACGTATGGTAAAAGCCGGGCGCATATCGTTCCATGAGGAGCGGAAATCATACCACCTAACGGGCCGGCCAGACCATGCACAGCCCCTAATTTTGCGTTAGCGAGAGCTAACCCGCTAAAGAGACTTGCCAGGGCCATGTCTTCACGAGCAGTAGAGTTGTTACCATCTTCATAAGCTTGTCGTAAAGAACGACCTGCTTGCTTTAGACCCTCTCGGCATATACCATCTGTCAGTGGGTTTGCCTTATTGGAAACATAGGCTTCCATGAGTTGAGTGAGCGCATCCAAACCTGTACTGGCGGTAATAGATGGTGGCATCGAATGAGTCAGCACAGGATCAACCACGGCCAAACGGGGAGGCATCAATGGACTGCGCAAACTTACTTTGACCTGATACTCAGGTACTCCCAGCACGGCGTTTCGAGTTACCTCGGCACCTGTTCCCGCCGTGGTTGGAATCGCAATATAAGGTACTGGACTTTTAATTAGTGGCTTACCATGACCGACAACCTCCAGGTAATCTTCCAGTTCACCGATATTGGTCAGCATTGCGGCAATGACTTTACCGGAATCCAAGGCGCTTCCGCCTCCAATGCCAATGACTAAATCACTTTTGGCCCGGCGGGCCTGTTCAACACCTGTCTTTGCCATAGTTGTAGTCGGCTCACCGGTAACACTGAACGTGACATATTCAACTCCCTGTTTATTAAGCTCTCTGAGAAGCGGCCCGGCTCGTTCGGGACTTTGCCCCGTTACAACAAAAGCACGTTTTCCCATCTCGGACGCTAAGGGTGCGACATCCCGGATTGTCCCGGGGCCGAAGATTATGTGAGTAGGGGTTGCAAATTCAAATCTCATAATCTCATGCTCAAGGTTAAATGCTGCAATTAATCCCAGCCCTGTTCATCAGGAAATACATTTGTGTATTTAACACTGGTTCGTGGTTCAGCAATCATATCTGCCACAGCATCACGCCATTTTTTGTAATGAGCTGTTTCCTTGTGCCTGGCAGGGTCGTCTGGAGTCCGATAGACCTCGACCAAAACAAAACGTGTTAAATCATCTTGTTGTTGGATAATATCGAATCTCGCAATGCCCGGCTCCTGGATACTGTTACGTGCGTTTTCAAGGGTGGCTTTCTGAAATGTCTCAACTTGATCAGATTTTACGTGAACAAAAACGTGGACTATCAACATAACATTCTCCTTACAGGTTTTATCTATAGATATGAAGTTTACCAAATAAGCTGCTCATAAACAAATGATTCTAACGGCCTTTAAAATCAGCTCATTTTATTTGTGATTTTTCACGAGATGTCCATCAATGTTAAACTCCTAAAAGTAATTAAAGGACCAAATCGTCCTTCGGGGTATCATAAGGTCTGTTTTCGAAAATCGGACCTTAAAATTCAAAGAGAATACCCGCCATATCACTAAATTTTCTTGACAGAGCTGTTGATATTTTGTATACTTGCTATGTTGTGAGTGCAAGTAAGGCGGCTTACGCTGTAAAGCATTAACCACGATAATGCACATGAAGGCACTATGCAATATGGAGACTGGGTGAAGAAAAGCTGAATACAAATCGCCTGTCTCCTTCTTTTTTGCGCTGCTGAAAAATTGCATCCAATCACCCCATCTCTCTCGTTCTTTTCATCTTAACTTGTCCGGAAAACATATAACAGCCAGCTCATCGATCTGACAACGATAGTTGTATATCTGAGTGGTAGGGGGGGCAGTATATCATCTCCAACATATTCACTCGCCAATAGGCGAAACGGTGTTAAATGAGAGCTATGGTTAGGTGTCCTACTTTCGATTTACGGCTGACTGCGTGGTTCTACACCCAACAGGTGGCGCACGAAGAAATCCATTCGTCGCCGACTGGCATAGGGTGTTTCACCCACACCATGGCCACGGCCTGGCACCATCAGCATGTCGAAATCCTTGTCTGCTTTAACGAGCGCATCTATTACCTGCATGGTTGAAGCGGGGTCCACGTTCTTATCGAGTTCTCCTACAGTGAGCAGAAGTTTGCCTTGTAGTTTATGGGCTTGTGTAACGTTCGATTGTTCTTCGTAATGTGGCCCAACAGGCCAGCCCATCCAGAGTTCGTTCCACCAAATCTTGTCCATTCGGTTGTCATGACAACCACAGTCGGCGACCGCAACTTTGTAGAAATCGCCATGAGCCAGCAGTGCACGCAGCGCGCTTTGTCCGCCCGCTGAACCGCCATAGATGCCAACTCGTGTAAGATCCATCTGGGGATACTTTGCAGCGGCTGTTTTCATCCACAAAATACGGTCGGGAAAGCCTGAGTCGCCGAGATTTTTCCAGCAAATGTCGTGGAATGCTTTTGAGCGGTGCGAGGTGCCCATGCCGTCAATCTGCACAACAATAAAACCAAGTTCAGCAATAGCATGCTGACGGGTCTTTATGCCGAAGGATTTCGGGACAAAGGCACCGTGGGGACCGGCATAAATCTGCTCGATCACGGGGTATTTATAATTCGGGTCGAAATTGCCTGGGCGAATGATGATACCGTAGATGTTCGTTTTACCGTCTCGACCTTTTGCGACAAATCGCTCTGGCGGACACCAACCGGTTTTAAGCAGTTCGCTCCAGTCGGCCCGTTCCAATTCGCAAATTAGTTTTCCATCGTTGGCATCGCGTAAATCGGTAATGGGGGGCTGATCAACCCTGGACCATCGGTCGAAGAAGAACCGGCGATCCGGTGAAAACACGACTTCATGTGTACCATTGCCTTCGGTCAGCACGATAAGACCTGAACCGTCAAAATTGACACGGCAAAGATGGACGTAGTAAGGATCCTGCCTTTCACGGATGCCGCTGGCTCTAAACCATATTTGTCGTTTGGCTTCATCGACTTTCTCGACACCGCGCACGACCCACTGTCCTTGAGTGATTTGTTTTTTCACACGACCGGTTTTTGCGTCGTAAAGATAGAGGTGGTTCCAGCCGTCGCGTTCCGACATCCATATGATTTCCTCCCCGGAGTCGAGGTAATAACTGAATCGCTTGCCTGTATAATCAATGAATGTTTTGCTCTGTTCATCCACGATGGTGGACGTTTCGCCGGTATCAGCGGTTACGCTTATGATGCGCAGTACCTGGTGACCACGCTGATTGTAGAGGAAAGTGAACCGATCTGAGTCAGGCGACCAGCGAATATCCGAAATACTCCAGGGATTCCCGAAAAGCTCATCTGAAACAGGAATTTGACGTTTATGGACGACGTTGAACAATTGCGGCTTTGAAATCGGAATGCGGTCGCCGGGTTTGGCATAAGAAATTGTGTGCAGCTTGGGTTGTAACTGGTCTTTGGGTGACGATTCGATAAAATAAATCTTCCTGTCATCACCTTTGTGAATACGCAGCACGACAATTTTTTGGGAATCCCCAGACCATCGAAAACGTTTCGAATATGCGTCTTCTTCGGTGCCGTCGCTGCTAAGAGTAAATTCCTCACCGCTTTCAAGATTCCGAACGCTGATGTTATAGTCTTTTATAAAGGCGAGCCATTTGCCATCGGGCGATTCACCACTTTGCTTTGTTTCTTTGTTTGTCTTTCGTTTGATAGTCCTGTTATCAAGGTTATCATCTATCAGGGCATCTGCTGCTTCTTCAGTGGCTACAAACACAGCCAGGGTCTTTCCGGCATCGTCGGTTACCAGCCAGGCGTGTCCGGCAAATGTATGCTGCTGATGAGTTTGGTCGGTATGGATCGTGGCATAGTGACGTCGCTGCCCCTCGGAATCCAGCCAATAAACCTTCACATCGTTCTTGATGCGATTAATGAATGTGATGGAAGTCTCTTGTCCGGTCCGAGTGCTTGCACTGACCCGGGCGAGCGGTTCAAGCGATGTAATCGTTTGTTCCTCCTGTGAAACCTCCTGAATCTCATAATTTTGCAAATCACATTTCCACCTTTTGCTTTGACTTCTGAACAGAAGCTCTGAACCGGATTTGCTGAATCCGAGATTGTCAATTGGAAGCCGATCTGCCTGTATTTCTTCTCCTGTGGCTTTGGAAAGTTCTGCGGCAAGACGGCTGTGGTCAAACGCCGGTCGTCGTATGCCGGTTTCTGCATTGACGAGGATAAACTCACGTGTCTCATTGCTCAGGTCATTGCGATACCAGAACTGCGTATTGTCCGGCAGCCAATGCGGAACAACGCGGCTCTTAAATACTTTATTGGTTATGGTTTTATTCAGATTTAACGCTCGCTCATAGTCGCTACGGGTTCCCTGGGCGGCAGCATTCTGAGTTGCAAAGAGGGACGCCGCTAATACGGCAGTTTGGATTAGAGTGTTTAGTCCAATGGGAATTTTCATGGTTTCTATCCTACCTCCTGCTTTTCATATTAAAGCGTATTATCTTGGCCTTTGCTACGAACTCACAATACTTAGCACCTTAAGCTCATGAGGCCGCATTTGTAGTAACATATCAGCATCGACCGCATTCTGTTGCCCGGTTTGAGGGTCAAGTAAATAACGCTGCCCTTGAGTCGAAGCAGTCAGCCTGAATGCGACGTGCTTTTGACCTTCGTTGAAGATTATGTAGTAGTGGATTCTGTCTTTTACAACGTGACGGAATCTAAGGTCTGGCTCAGCAGGTGAAAAACTGATGTCTTTAGGTATCAAGCTGTCAATTTTTTGGAGCAGTAACATTTCACTTTTTGCTTTTTCCCTTTGGATAAGGCGTCCGGCATTCTCCAAAACCTGTAGCGATTCTTTTGCTTTTAGAGGCGGATCGAATTCAACAATTAACGCCTTATAGTGCATGCCTGCAATATGGATTCCGTCCGGTCTTACTTGCGCATCTTCCCACAGGTGTCTGGCTTCAAGGTAATTGAAATCGAGTTGGTTTTGGAAGCAGACTTTGGCGGCCTGCCACGGCAGGTAGTCGTTAAGGCCGAGGATCGCAAGAGAGCAGACGTGTTTGCTGTCAGTGTTTAGCCAACACAGACGGCGACTCGCATCGGCAAAGAGCTTATAGTGATTCCACCAGGGACTGTTGGGGCCGACGTCAGGTGGACGCTCATCGATGCGAGGACCTCGAACCGAGTAATAGAAGGCATGTGGAACCAGCATATTGCAGCCACGTACAATGAGCCAGTTGGTCAGCCATTTCATCTCATCGAAAGTAAAATTGTGTCCATAGGCTCCGCAGTATTCGTTCAAGTTCCGCCTTCGGCCGAGATGGATCATCGCCGAAGAGGCGCACTTGCCCTGAGTTGATTGGGAACCCTCTAAAGCATTGGCTTTGTTCGGTTCGATATAACGCCAGACAATGTCTTGTCCCGGTGTGTGAAAATGCCTCAGATGCCCGATATCATCAGGGGCGGCTGGGTGTCCGGTTAGGCCGATGTCGTGAGAATCACACCACTGAGAAATTTGTTTGTAAAATGTTTCTTCAAGCCTTACCTGTAGGGCCCGAAAGTAGTCACGGCGATACCGATCAGAATCGGGTTCATCTTTATACCAAAGAGCGGGAAGGTAGGGTGTGAAGTCATAGCCAAAAACTCGGTTCACGTGCTCGAGTATGCCTGTTGTGCCGGGTACAGCGCCTCGCTCGGAGCGTTTGGCCAGAAAAGATGGCTCATCTGTAAATACGGCATGAATTGTTTTTCCGAAATGTTCTTTGAACTCATCGTAGTAACGCTGATATACCAGGCGAATAAAACAAGCCACAGCCTCCGGATTAAGAATGTCCGCTGCAGGCGGCGAGTTCTCAGGAACTTCTTTATGGTTAGCTCGTCTGGGCGGATCATCCTCAAGGAAGTGTAATCCGCGAATTATAGAATACCCATCCCTGATAGCCCTGTCAATAACGGCTATTCGATGTCCGTTTCGTTTGCGTTTAATAATTGTCACGAGATTTTGGCCAGGAGCAAGCTCAGGTTCCCCATTTGCGCCGATATGTATATCGTATTTCTGTGTACCCGGTTCTGTCTCATCAAGGTCAATGGCAAACAGACCGCGTGTTCGAAAGGTAGAGTTCTCTTTAACAACCTGTCCGCTCGATGAGCCGCTCGGGTACATACCTTCATCATAAAGTAATACCCACATGCCGTGTTTGGCCGCATGTTCGATAGCAATACGCATGAACTTAATCATGCTCTTGCTCATCCAACCGATGCTTGTGGGCAGCCCTGCCCGTGGATGAATCAGGAATCCATAGACACCATGTGCCCGGAAATCTTCGATTTGGCGAATAATCTCTTGTTCCGAGAGCTCATCGTTCCAAAACCAGAACGGGCACAGGGAGAACTCGGCTGGTGGATTCAGCCAACCGGTGGAGATCCTTGCCATGTTGTCCTTTTTGCCCGGTCTGTGCGTGTCTGCCGAGGCGTAAACTGTAGCCGCTCCGATAGCCCCTGCCCCTAAAGATACCATGAATCGGCGTCTGTCGATATAGTGTGAAGTATGTGGTTCTATTTGATCCATGATTTATGGCTCTCCGGTTCAATTTCACAGTTTCTATTGTCCGAGTCAATGCGCCCAATACCCTGTTTATTAATACCTACCACGGCCTCCTGTTTCCCCGCCTATATAAATATACAATCAAATAGCAACTCTTTCAAGTTCTAACAGAAAATGATGATAATGAGGGCTATTAAGGTAGCGCGGCCCGAGATGTATAAATGGGTAAATCCGGTTGACAATTTACTCCTGAGAGCATAAGATATGTGAGTTAATATTTCAATACTTTGAAAGGTGATTTCTTATGAGTAAAAGCATTCGTTATACCTCAGTATTCTTGGCCTTATGTTTTCTCTGTTTATCAGTTCCTGCTGCCGAATCAGCCAATCCCTTTATTGGGCGCTGGGCATTAACGATTCCCGGCGGTGGTGCCGGCTGGCTTGGTGTCGAACAGAAATACGGGGGGCTGAATGCGAGCATCCTGTGGGGTGGGGGCAGTGTAGTCCGAATGTCCAGTGCATATGTTGACGGTGATACTTTACATGTTACACGTGTTTATGACGTTGAACGTAAAGACGCCAACGGTACTGTGGTTTGGGAGGATACTTTTACTGAAACGATTTTGGCGAAGGTTTCGGGTGATATCCTGTATTTGACACAAATCCGGCCTCGCACAAATGGAAAAGGTGTGAGTCGGAGAGAATTTACCGGCAAGCGGATTCCTCCGCTGCCTCCGAAGCCGGACTTGTCCAGGGTCAAATACGGCAAACCTATTGTCCTATTCAATGGAACCAGTCTCGATGGCTGGAAGCTGACTAATCCAGGGCAGACCAACGGCTGGTCAGTAGAAGATGGGATTCTTGTTAATAACCCTGTTCAGCAAAAGGGTAAACGTCATATTTCCTATGGCAACCTTCGCACTGTAGCCGAATTCGAGGACTTCAACCTGAAATTAGAAGTGAACGTTGCAAGGAGGAACAATAGCGGGATTTATCTGCGAGGTATCTATGAAATTCAGGTCAGCGATTCGTATGGTAGGCAGCTCGATTCACATAATATGGGAGGAATTTATAGCCGAATTAAACCTATTGTCAATGCTGAGAAGCCGGCGGGGCAATGGCAGACTATGAATATCACTCTTTTGGATCGCCACGTAACAGTGGAACTGAATGATAAAGTGATTATTAACAATGAGCCGCTCCTGGGTTGCACCGGAGGCGCAATGTGGTCGGATGAATTCAAACCTGGTCCAATCTATCTACAAGGTGACCACTCAGCCATCAGTTATCGAAATATCGTTCTCACACCGATTATCAAAGATAAGGGTAATCGGCAGACAGTCATCTTTGAGGAACAATTTGAGGGCAAGTTAGCTGGAGGCTGGACATGGCTGCGGGAAAATCCTCAAACTTGGCGTATCCGGCGGGGCGCCCTGGAGATTCGCGTTGAGCCGGGCGTGGCGCATAATGTCAAAAATGCCTTGGTTCGTCAGGCGCCGGATCGCAGCCGGGGCAAATATGCCATTGATGTAACGGTGACAAATTCAACCAAACCTACACAACAGTATGAGCAGGCCGGAATAACCTGGTATAACAACGGTAAACCCGTGTTTAAGCTTGTTAAGGAGCTGGTTAATGGAGAACTGATGATTATTCCGGGAAGGAAGCCTATGGCGAGCAAGACGGTCCAGCTTCGGCTAATTGTAACGAAGAGTAATTTCATTGCCCAGTTCCGTTCGAATGCCGAGGGTGAATTTCAAACTGCGGCTACAGGTAAACTGCCTATACCGGGTGATGACCAGGTCAGCATTCAATGCTACAATGGTCCTGCCAATGCCGAGCACTGGATTCGATTTGATGATTTTTGCGTTTTGGAACTGCCCGAGGGATAACTGTTCTTGCCGAAAATCATATGTGAGCTTGTTTCAAAACTATAACGGGTGATAATGGCAAAAATTAAGAACTGGGTTGTCAATGAAAAGTTTATGCATTTATATATCGATAATACTCACTCTCACTCTAACCAATAGTACCGTTCTCGGTTCACGGACACGAAATAAGCTAAGACCGAGAAGCATTACATCCCCGCGTGCGGAACTGAGCCTGAAGGATATCCCCTTTAAGATTGTGTATGAGACTTACCGGGAAACCGAAGGCCGACAAAACTGGGAGTTGTATTTGATAAATGCCGATGGTTCCAATCCGACCAATCTCACGAACACCCCTGATGTGGATGAGATGTATCCACACGCTTCTCCCGATGGTACAAGGATTTGTTTCGTTACTGATGAAGGGATAGGTAGAAGAAAGATTCGAAGTGTCTATTATATGAAGATTGATGGAACCGGGCGCTTCAAGATTGCCGGAAACGCCCGGCAGCCTTGCTGGAGTTTTGACAGCAAAAAAATCGCTTATCTAATGGGAGAATTTGATCGTTACAATGCGAGGCCCTATGCGACCTCGGGGCTTGTGATTTATGACCTTCAGTCCGATTCGTACACACCACATCCTAATAAAAGTTTACATCACATTTACGCT
>JABMRO010000603.1 GCA_013202635.1 Planctomycetota bacterium | reverse complement strand
GTCAATCACTGGGGACTGCGCAGCAAGGCCGATTTCCATATCTTGCGCCGCCACCGGACCGACCAGGCCCAGAACCAAAACAAAAGAAGTTAAAAAAAACAATTTTCGAAACATAATAGTCCTCCTTTAAAAAAGTTAAATTAATAATCCACCCTGCTTTGGTCATACACCAAAGCACTCCTTGCCTTCGATAAGCATCAGTAATCTTGTGTTTTTAGTTTGTGCCTTTCTCAAACAAGCTCAAATAAAACAAACGATAATAATTTTCACCTTCACTACATTTTAAGTCTGCCCGGGATTATTTTCCCGATTTAAGATTACCTCCTTCCTTCAAAAAAACAATTCGAGCAGTTAGTTGAAATGTATAAATCTTAACTGCGAAGCAAAAAGTTATCACTTACAACTCTTTACTGCACATAACATACAGTAGCTCCTCCTCTATTATGCGAAAACTGAAGAATTTTGCCCTCTGGATTACCTCAAAGCCACAGATGTACAGTCATGCGAGCACAAGTTTTACTAATACTTTCTACAATATTAGCTACCTTCCTGTCAAGGGAAATTTCTTGATTATATATTAGCGTACCTCGTTGATAGGGAATTCCTCCTGTTACCAACCTCCACATATTCCGCCCGTCCATATTTTTATGGAATAAAACTCTTCCTACTTCTTACTCTGTAGATGGATAACCCAGCTCCCCCCACACCGCCTTCTGAACATTATACAAATCCTGACTGCCCTCACAGCGGGACATATCACCGTTGCGGCCTGTGCCTTGCCAGTAGTCGTAGTCAGACTTGCAAATTTCTAATGTACTCGGGTCTTTCCACTTCCAGTATTCACTGTGACCGTCCACGAAAGAAAGGTTTGTCCCGTCGCCGTGCCGCGCCGTAATCTGGTCCCACCATCGCGGCTGGTCATACCAGATAGTCCAGCTCGCCGGAGACAATCGACCCTCATCAAGAAAAACGGCCCTCTGGCCCGGCCTGCGAATCTGCGACCTGTTTTTAATTATCTGCCCCTCAGCTCCGGGTATCGCATCATAACCGTTCATAGCATCAACGATGGCATACGTCACCACCTCTCCCCGAATACCGGTGGGGCACTTATAGAGTTTTAAGCTCGGGCAGTATTCGTACAGCAATCCCCTCATGATACCGTCTATTCGTTGTTCTTCCGAAACACCCTGCCCGGGCCAATATACCCAGCAGGTACCGTCTTTGTTGTGGCCTCCCGTGCTTGTATTGCCGTTTACAATCTTGTTGTCGTTCTCGTCCGCATACATAATCCAGGCAAGTCCCATTTGTTTCACATTGCTCAGACAGACCGCACGTTTGCCCTGTTCTTTGACCCGATTTAACGCCGGCATCAATATCGCCATCAAAACCGCGATGATAGCGATAACTACAAGAAGTTCTATTAACGTAAAACCTCTTGAATCTCCTCCGTTTCTGCGGCTGATAATCTTAACTTCGAAAGACCTAAAAACTTTTATCTCGTCCATATTCCACCTTGCTCCTTCTCACCTTAGATTAAGCTGCCGGTTAACTGTTATTTAAACACTTTTCACGGCTCAAAAATCCATACAGCCGCGAATTCCTATATCATCTTATCAGAAAAACGTGTCTAATCCAAGAGATTTCCCTTGATTATGTATTAGCATACCTCATTGATATAACTGTTGAGGATTGCAACGAAAAGGCAGTTAAGTCTATTTGTAGAATCTCACATACTGCCCCTCAGCTTTCAATTTAAAGCTCCTCAATGCGCTTGTCAAGGGAGGATAGGACCGTTGTAGGATCGCTGAATACACCATAAAGGCTCTTTGAAAAACTCATAGAGGGACAGCGTTGACTAATCAACATACCTGAAAATGGTCAATGAAACCAAGATCAGGCAAACTTTCATTGGATTATTGATTCGCCGATGGGATTCTTCTGCAATCGGAAAAGAACGGGACAATCGGGAATGAAGACTACGCAACGGACTTCAGGCGATACCCAGTGATCCGTGTTTCCCGGAAAAGATGTTGATCGATGTGACACGGCACTGTCTTTGAATTACGTTTCGGTTTCTCTGGTTTTTTGTCGTAATAGACATCGTCAGGTCGAATACCATCCAATGTCATATGAGGACGCCAGCTGTTATACCAACATTCAAATTCTTCACACAGCATGGTCAGGTGATCAAACCCTTTAATGATCGGGACTCGCTTGAGCCATTCGTATTTCAGAGTTTTGATCACTCTCTCTGTGACAGAAATTGAGCCATGTTTTCCTACGGCTCACCAAAAGCTCTATTAACGTAAACCCTTTCCGCCTGCGCATCACGGTTCTCCCTCTCTAAAAGAAGGCTCTTCCAAACTGACAATTTTCGGCAGATATGATGTTTCTCGTTGGTATGCTTATCTGCTGTAATTATAACAAAGTCCGTCATAATAAAGCAAGCTAACAAATAAAAAAAGCCCCCACGATGTGGAGGAGGCAGTATTAAGACTCCCACAGGGGCTTGAAAACGATACTTTATATTGTTCTGCGTTTGCGAATCACCTCTGGGCGTCTGCTATTAGCCGACCCTTATTGATTGAACCAGCATCGAATGTGATCTCATCTCCACGAGCAACGTCACCCCTATCAAACCTGTGTACAACTGTCTCTCCAGTAGAAGTATTAGTAATGGCCAAATAGACCTCTCCAGTCTCACTAACGCTTGATAATGAGGATTGACAATGACCATCTACATAC
>JABMRO010000044.1 GCA_013202635.1 Planctomycetota bacterium | reverse complement strand
GATGCAGACCAGTCGATATACGGCTTTACCGGCGCCCATCCGGATCTACTCCAACAGCTTTCCGAGCGCGACGATGTGGAAACGGTACAGCTCCGCCTGAACTACCGTTCCGGATCGCGCATCGTCATGGCGTCAAGCTACGCCCTTGGTGAAGAGCGGGACTACGAGGCTGCTAATGGAGCAGAGGAAGGTACGGTCTACTTTCACCCCCGGCCAGGACAATATCCGCAGCAGGCATGTTATTTGTTCGGGACGTTGCTGCCCGAAGTCCAGGAACGGCTACCTGATTTAAAGCACGGAGACATCGCCATCCTCTATCCCGCAGCATGGATCGGGGATGCCGTTGCGGCGGTGGCGCAAGGCCACGGCTTTCCGATAATCCGAACAGATGGGAATTCCATCTATCCGCGGGCAAGTCGCCTTATGCGCTGGCTGGAACAGTGTGCGCAGTGGTGCTTCGGCGGCTGGCAGACCGGCGCACCCCGCTTCACGCGGCTCGTGAATGAAGGAAGGCGGCTCTTTGCCGAAGCCTTGCTGACCGACGATGATGTTATGGCGTTTCAGCGTCAGCTCATGGCGACGCTGTGGGAGCGCAGGGATAGCACCCTTCCCCTTCATGAATGGCTGGAAGAACTGCGAGACACGCTGATCGATGAACTAATCGCGGCCTGCCGCACCCTTCAGGACGAGGGGGAGACGCTCGCAGCATTCATCGATGGAGGAGATTGCGCAGAAATGGTCCTGGGTCAATTCGCTGGCCAGGGCGAAGGAAATAACTGCATCAATCTCTCGACGCTACATAGCTCTAAGGGACGGGAATTCTCAGTCGTGATCATGTTCGGCATGGATGATGGCCGTATCCCGCGTGCCAATTTGAGCCACCGCCAGCTCGCAGAAGCGCGGCGCCTTTTCTATGTCGGCTTTACTCGCGCGAAGACAGAATTACACATAATGTTTTCGACCCAACGACCGTCTCGGTACGTGAGCGAGGTCGAGAGGCGGCTGGAGGATGAGACATGATCACGAATGCAGGCGCAGGTTAAGTATCGCCCAACAATGCCATGCGCCAGATGGGCAGGGGCGTGGCGTTTAAGGAATTTACAAAATTTTGTGTTTAATTGCCATTTACAAGGCCCCTTCACCCTGCCCACTGGTGATGGCGGGCGTTATGGACTTGTATATAAAACACCCAAATCACCTCTCGGAGGAACTCATGAGAGATCTTCAGGAACAATTAAATACCCAAAAGAGAAAAGTTGATTTCGATACATATGATATCACGGTTAAAGAAATCATAAACATGGTTGCAGAACAAATAATCGATATTGCACCAGAGTATCAAAGATTGTTTCAATGGCGAGATGATCGGCAATCGAAATTTATTGAATCAGTACTGTTAGGCATACCAATCCCATCGCTATTTATGGCCACGAATCCAGATGGAACGTGGGAGGTTATCGATGGTGTACAAAGGCTAAGCACCTTAATTCATTTTTCGGATAATGAGAAAGCTAAAAAGCGGGTGGGTATCACTGGTGATCTGGTTCTTACAGATCTTAAGAAACTATCAAACTTTAATAATAAAGCGTTCGCAGATATAGAGAAAAGTATCCAAATGAATTTTTACTTAAAACCAATTAAGGTAACAACATTAAGTGATAAGAGCGACAAAAAAGTAAGATTCGATTTATTTGAAAGGTTAAATACCGGTGGTCTTAGGTTGTCTGATCAGGAAATACGAAATTGTATTTTTAAAGGGGAATTTCGAGAATTTATAAAAGAATTAGCCAAAAATAGACATTTTCGGGAAGTGGTTAGATTACCGAAAAACAAAGAAGATAATGCAACTTATGAAGAGTTGGTTCTCAAATTCTTTGCGTATTTGAATGACCAAAAAAGCTTTGTTCATAGCGTAGTCGACTTCCTGAATGACTACATGGAAAAAGCGACAAGAAAGTTTGGCTATACTAAGAATAGGGATATTTTTGAATATGTGTTTTCTTCTTTAGCCTCTGTGCTGCCAAACGGCATTAAGCGTAAAGCAAAAACACCAGTAATATTGTACGAAGCGATTTCTGTTGGAGCGGCAAGGGTTTATGTAAAAAGGAAAAGAATCAACACTAAGGGTATTAAGGATTGGATGATTTCAAAAGACTTGGAATCTCTCACTACTGGTGCAACCAATTCTCCGAAAATGTTAAGAGGTCGAATTAATTACTGCATCGATAAGTTTAGTGAATAATAATGGATTCGATTAGATCAGAGCTGTCAAGCAGACACAGAGAGTTAGATAAGTTTGTACAATTACTCAAATCGTTGGGCAATGCCCGTGACATGAATACCCCAAAGAGAACCTTAAAAGGTTTGTTTTTTGTTCACGCATACGCAATTGTTGAGTATGCTGTATATTCGACGGTAAGTAGGTCTATCAAAATAATAAACAGTAGTTTTGTAAATCTATCAGACATCAAATGTGTTATGCTATCTCTTGCCCTAAGTTCTAAAATCAGCTCAATTAAAGATGTCGGTCGAAACAAAATATGGGATAAAAAAATAGAGCTGTTTAATGAAATTGATATTAATCCGGTGGTAAATATTGATGACTATTTAATGCCAACGGATGGTAGAAATATCACTACCTCTCAAT
>JABMRO010000602.1 GCA_013202635.1 Planctomycetota bacterium | reverse complement strand
GGCCTGGGGCCATCGGCGACATCGTCATCGCAGGCTAAAAGTAATTGATTTACAACTTCTGTCTCACGTGCCTGAGCAGGAAGTTTCGCCAACGACCTGTCGTCAATTACAGACATGACGGATTTGACATCCATTCTTCGCCAGCCATTCTTCGCATCCATATCCTTAAGCGCCGTACCGCTGGCCTTGATATACATATATTTTCCATCGGCCGTCTTTACAGACGTATTACCACCTCCGCCCTGAACGAGGGTGGGATCTCCTCCGGTTTCATTCGATACTCTTATCAGCTCTGCAAGCGCTTTGTTCATTTAAATATTTCCTTTCGTACTTCTGACTATATTGTTATTATTTTTTGAGTCTCTTGCCGGTTGAATTTTCCGGCCTCTCGACGACTCTTATCTTGGCGTGGCATCCGGCAAACCCCCATCGACAGGAATCGTGGCGCCTGTTGTAGGTGTTTGGCGCGTGGCAAAAAACAGTACTGCGTTGGAGACGTGCCGACCTGTAATTTTGGCTTTTAACAGATTCCTGCCCTGGTAATATTCCTGTAAACCATTTTCATCAAGTCCTCTGGCTTTCATTCGACTGGGGCCAATTTCTTCCCATAAGCCGGACTTATATTTACCTTCGGAAAATACCGCATCCGGCGCGACCATATTTACGCGCACATCGTATTGTGCCAGCTCAAGACTGGCAATACGCCCCAACTGGTGGGACGCCGCTTTTGTGGCGCTGTAAGCTCCGAAGCCGGCACCAGGGCTGGGAACGTTCTTCGTCGATACGACAATAACGTCACCCCCTGTGCCCTGCAGGATAAAGTGTCGGGCGATTTCACGAAGCGTAAGGAAAGTACCTTCGACGTTTACTTTTTCGAGCCTTTGAAAGTCATCGAGGTCTATATCTTTCAAAAACGAAACGAGCGGGATGCCGGCATTTACAACCACAATATCAATTCCGCCCCAGGTAAGAGAAACACTTTCAAGACCGTGGACGACAGATTCTTCATCAGTGACATCGATTGGAATTCCTATAACGCGGTCGCCTGCTATTTGCCTGAGGTCGGCCGTGAAACTATCAAGCTTTTTGCCCGGAAGGTCGGTAGCAACCAGATGACAGCCCTTTTCCAGAAGTCCACAGCAAATTCCGTAACCGATTGCTCCGGCGGCACCGGTTACCAGCGCAACCCTATTCTTAAGAGGCAAAACAGAAGCATCATCCTGTCGATCAACATAAAGTATCCCTATTTTACGAAAGCAAACGATTTTTGGTTTCGAGTTATGCCGTGTCGAGTAATCTGAAACGGCATCGCTTAATTTCTTGCGGAGTTCTTCGGCCGGACTGTTTAAATCAAGAGCCTCCGGAAAAAGCGGGAGGCCCTGCTCTTTGGTCAAAGGCGCCGGATACTCCGGGGCCTGTGTATTTTTCTCAGAACCGGCGAAATCAACAGCTTCTTTGCTCGTCAGAGATTTCAAAATTACAGGGTCGTAAGGTATATCCTGGTTACCTGTCGGCTCTGCAAGAAGCCCGCGGACAATCGGTGCTATTTTAGCTAATTGCTTCAAAGAATTTTGCTTTGACTCGTTATCAGTCATCGTTATTTCCGGTGTTCCATTCTTAGTTCATACAATATATAATTTGCATCAGGATTTTTTGGCTACATCATTTACGGCATTTATCATAAACCGGGCGTTTTCCAGCGGTGCTTTTCCATCGAAGACCGCGCTTCCCGTAACTATAATATCGGCATCCATTCGAGCGACGTCTGCTATGTTATCGCGAGTGATTCCACCGTCAACGCCCACAAGAATATCTTTCTTTGTGTCGCTTATCATTTTTCTTAGCCGGCTGAGCCTGTTCTTAGTAGAAGGGATGAACTTCTGCCCGCTGAAGCCCGGATTGACCGCCAGGAGAAAAACCATTTCCAGTTCATTTATAAGCGGCGCGATAACTTCAAGAGGTGTGCCGGGGTTCAGGGCGATACCGCGCAAAATGCCTCTATTGGGGTCGTTGGTATTGGTGAATTCTCTTAGCTTCTGCAGAACACGATGTACATGGCGACATGATTCAACGTGAATTGTAATCATATCGGCACCGGCGGCGACGTAGCTTTCAAGCTTATTAAGAGGTTCTTCTATCATGAGGTGTATGTCTTTTAGCAGTGTAGTTTTGAGAGCCTTTATAAAGCCGGGTCCTACCGTCATCATCGGGCAAAAGCAGCCGTCCATAACATCAACGTGCAACAGTTTGACGCCTGCCGTGTCCATGAGTTTTAACTCTGAACCGAGCGACATTAAATCCGCAGTGAGCACCCCTACGCTTATAAGCGGGGATGCTTTACGAATCTGCTCTAAGAGAGGTTTATCCGACATTTTCAATCCTGGTTTGCCTGCTCCTGGTTTTTGAGAGTTTCGTACATCTCAAGGGCCTCGGCAGGCTTCAAATTTTCATGCACAACCTTGTGAATCGTCTGCATCATCGCTTTGGGCGCGTCAGCCTGGAAGATATTTCTTCCCATATCCACACCAGATGCACCCTCCTGGACGGCATTGTATGCCATTGTCAGCGCATCGAGTACGGGGATCTTCTTTCCGCCGGCCATTACAATAGGAACGGGACAGGAGGCCGTTATCGTTTGAAAACCTTCCGGAACATAATATGTCTTGATAATCTGTGCCCCAAGCTCTGCGCAGATTCGGCATGCCAGGCGGAAATATCTTGCATCCCGCACCATATCTTTGCCCACCGCCGTTACGGCCATAGTCGGGATGCCGTACCGCAGTCCCATATCCACCAGCCGGGTCATATTATGTACAGAGCGGGTCTCGAATTCGCCACCTATAAATACCTGCAGGGTAATGGCTGAGACATTCATGCGAATCGCGTCCTCGATGTCAACGGCCAACTGCTCATCCGAGAGCTCCTTGAGTATGCTCGGGCCGCCGCTGCAGCGCATCACGACAGGTTTGGTTAGCGAAGGCGGTACGCTGGTTCGCAGAATTCCACGAGTGAGCATTATAGCGTCGGCGTATTGCATCAGCGGCACAATGGTCAGGTCGATTCGTTCGAGTCCGGTCGTAGGTCCCTGAAAGTAACCGTGGTCAATTGCAAACATTACCGTCCGGCCTGTATCGGGATTAAATATCCTTGAGAGCCGGTTTTTCATTCCCCAGTCAAGAGAGCCCGCCCCTTTTAGGAAAAAGCCCTCGGTCTTCATGGGAACATCTTCGTAGAATTTTTTTTCTCCTTTTGCGGAGTCTATTTCAGGCATAATTCTTTCCTTTCTTTCAATCCGCTTTGTTTCTTTTCACGGCCCACATCGTACCGGTGACAAAGTAAATCAAAGTTGGCCAGATAAGTATATTTTTGAAAGCAGCGAAGTTCTGTTCGTATTGACCGCCACCGGTAACGAACACCCAAATCGGCAGAACGAAACACGTAAGCAGTGCCGCGGCCGCAATAATCCCGGAAGCCCACAACACAGGGTCTTTGCCGGTATCACTTTTTGCCTCGGCCCGGCTGATAGCTTCAGGTTCGCTCGGCGCTGATTCTGAACCGGCCTTCCGCGGAACCTGTTCCTCCGCCTGCTTATCAAACTTCTCACGGGCGCCCGCCATCGAAGCAAAGATGATATAGAGCACGGCTGTCAACACCCAGACCGGCACAAACAAGAAGAACAGGTGCAGAATTCCGGTCTGCTCAAGGATCAAAGCTGTCGCGATGGCAATGCCCCAGCTAAGCAGGGCCGGCCAGTTCACCAGTAGCTTCTTTCGTGAGGCCCAGAATTGGGTCAAGCCGATTTTGGGGAAAATCCAGTGCTCAACAAAAACAATTGCCCCGACCGGCATAAGCAACAGGCCATAATAGCCAACGAAATCAAGCAGTTTCGTAAATACAAACGGAGAGCACGCAATTGCAGTGGTAATGGCCCCGGCAATGAGTGTTACCAGCCATCGAGGCCAGCCGGGAGTTACTGCCTGAAAGGCCAGTCCCGCCCGATATAACGTCGGATTCGAAGTTGTCCAGCCGGCAATGACCACGGCAATGATTCCTGATACGCCGAGGGCCTGCGAGGCAACTCCACCGGCATCAAGCTCACCCATTGTTTTACCTAAGATCATCGCCGTCGCCGCACCCATAATGCCCGCACAAATCCACGCCAAATAATGGCCGAGAAACATTCCAAAGGCCGAATATAAACCATAAGATGCCTTCTTAGCGTAGCGCAGAAGCGCCATATCCGACAGCCCGCCGTGCATCGCCAGATTACAAATCCACGCAAAAGCGGCCACCTGCCAGAATGTGATTTGCGGATTGCCTACCGGCGCCACGCCCGTCCAAATCGACTTGTTTGCCAGTGTCCAGAAATCCTGAAAACTGCCGATTTTATAGCCGAGCTCCTGGGCCGCCAGGCCGGGCAGCATTGCAACTCCTCCGGCTATGAACATCAGAAACATCCAGGGCGAGCAAACCTCCGCAAATTGTGCCAGCTTCTTGAAACCGAGAATCGCCAGAGTAACCACAACCGCACCAACACCGATTACAACCAGAACGAATCTTATGTCCGTCGGGAACCAGCCCGTTTGCTCCTCGATGCCGAATGGGATGCGAACCGCCGAGGCCGAGACCGTAATCATACAACCGGCCAGGATGCAGAACAACACGGCATTGAGAACATTATAAACCGTTGTAGTAACCGGCCCGGCAATCTTGCGAAGATACCAGTACAACGTCAGCCGCGTCCGAACGGCTATCGGAGCGCAGACAAATGTCCATGTCAGCACAGCCATCAGGTTACCGAGAAGCAGCCCTATAAATACATCAAAGGCGCTTGCGCCCCAAGTGACAAACAGCGCTCCTATGACGAACTCGGTACCTGCGACGTGCTCGCCAGCAAAAATGCCCGCAAAATGTTTACCGGGCTGAAGCTTGTTTTCCGAGACCGGCTCACGCTCAAATTCATAAAGTAAATCCATTCCCTTTATAGCGACACTTTCGCTTTCTGCTGACATTTGCTCCCCTTTCCGTCTATAGATTTATTTAACCTTGCCTTTTG
>JABMRO010000601.1 GCA_013202635.1 Planctomycetota bacterium | reverse complement strand
TGTCACTGCCCTTTTCAAAAAGCAAATCACTCTTAAGCTTTATTATCCCCCGGCTCGAATCGAACGTTACCATATCGTGCTTTTTGGCAAAATCCTCAAGCATAGTACTAAGTTCCACCGGCAGTGCCCCTCCGCCCAAAAGCAGCCTTTCCTGCATTGATGCAATCAACTCTTTCTTCTTGGCAATGTCCTCCTCAAGGGCGGCAATTTCCTGTTGCAGAGTCTCTAACTCGATACTACTACTTCCCATAGCCGCAGTAAGTTTCCTTTGTAACTGCCCAAGTTGCAGCGCGCTGGCCTGAAGTTCGCTCTCAAGCTCTGCTATTCGATCCTGCTGTGTGTTGTTCTGGATTCTAAGGTCCTGCAACTCCGAGCCGCAGCCATTCAAAAGTAAAAAACTAACACACAAAAGAAAAATGATTGACAGTTTGACAGTTCGCATCTTTCAATCCTTTCCAAGAAAATTAGGACGCTTTCTTTCGACCATCCTTAATATACTTAAGCACTTTATTTACAAGCCGTTACAGCCCAATAGATTTTGGCTCCACCGCCCTCGCTCATGAATAAAACCGATTTCTCTTTATTCGTCAAGAATAAACTGCACAAAAAATAATCTACATTTCCAATTTTTTACAGCTTTATTTTCAATAGATTACTGATTATATATAATAACCGGCTCAATAAGCCGACAGGGATATTAACATGAAATTAAAGCTGCCTCAAACGTTAACGGTTCCGATCCTTCTCTTTTCTGCCCTTATCTTTACTCCGAAAACTCAAGCAGCAAACCGCCAAAACTGCATGGATGCAGAAATGAGAGCCAAATACGAAGCAGCAGCACCGTTGAATCATACCGTCAAAATCATAAGATCAGGCAGCGCCCTGAAGCTCGACTACGAACTCCTCGGCAACGATGGAAAAATATATTCCCTCTGGGAAATCAATGATAAAAGCAAACCAGCTTTCTCAATCTTTCAGGACAATGAAAAAATAGCCGAAGGCAAATTCGAATTCGGCTGAGGCGGTTATTGGTGTTCGTACTCGTGGCGAGTACCCTATAATATATCCGGCGATTTACAAATCGTAGTCTCTGCCGATCTCGGCGAGTTCGGCCCCACAGATGGCAAGCCCGTCACATATCATTTTAACCCCCTCTACCACGCACAGGGCTTTATCCCGTGGCTGTTCTTGACGTTGACATTTTTCGCACTAAAAGAAAATCGGTCCCCACAAGCCGTGTGGATACTCGTACCAATCGCATTGTTGGCAACCGTCTTTTCGGCTATCATGAACATATTAAAGATGACATCCGGAACCACTGTCCAGACAAAGGTAATATTTAGTATTATGGTCCTTGGCTTTTCAATGATCTGGCTGCTTGCTGAACGCATCGGACATCGAAACCGCTTTGTCACCTTCCTGCTCGCAGTTCTGACCTATTTCGGCTTCCTCGGACTAAACTTGCTTAGTAATGGATTTAGTAAACATATAACCGCAATTGCTTCTCTCGCGGCAGTTTCGATTCCGGCTATCATATTAGCCTTCGTGCTTGCAGCACTGTACTCCAGAAATTCCTTCAATACTGCCCGATTCATCATATATATCGGAGCCGCTCTATTCAGCGTATCGCTGATCATTTTTGCGTCAATCATGTCAATACTCTACACAACTCCGATTAATACATGGATTGACGATTTGCTTACCGTCTCTTTCTTTAGCAGCCTGATATACTACGCCGGCCTTCTGCCGTTTTTGATTCTGCTGTTCTCGAATACCTTCTGGCGAAAACGATTTGAAGCCGTTTTGGGAATCCAGACAAAAATCACCATTGAACCGCTACCTCCAATAAAAACACCTTGAAATTCCACTGAATCGAACATAATGGCACTTTCATAAATTTGTATCACAGCACTTGCCATATTCTAATTGTGAAGTACTAAATGCACTCTGAAATGAAATTATCGAAATTCACAAACAAAGTTGCAAAAATATCCGGTATCAGTCTTTTGATAGATGATCTCGGTTTATTCTTCAATCTTACCGTCAAAGATGCGAATCACACGATGTGCCCTCTGGGCAATTGCCTCATCATGTGTCACAAGGATAACGGTTCGTCCCTCGGCGTGGAGATTCTCGAAAAGTGCAAGAATCTCAGCTCCCGAACGAGAGTCAAGATTACCTATCGGTTCATCAGCTAAAATAATGGAAGGTTTATTCACCAAAGCACGTGCTATAGCAACACGCTGACGTTCACCGCCGGACAGCCAAATAAAAGAAAGATTATAGTGAGTCTCTCTTTCCAGTTTACGACTGCTGCGAACACCATAAGAATAACCATAGACCAGAAGTTTCAACATCACTATCGGATCATATTGCGGACAACCGACCTTATGTGAATTAACTTCAATGCCTAACGCATCGAAATCCAATGAATCTACAATAACATCATAAGCCCTCACTGGTGCATCGGCGCCGAATATATTCATCAACGCTTTGAGGAAAAAGGGTTCGCTGTTGACGATCTCCATATCGATATGCCGTAAGAAATCCTTTCATTAAGAC
>JABMRO010000600.1 GCA_013202635.1 Planctomycetota bacterium | reverse complement strand
TAAAGAAGGGATTTGACAGTTAAATAAAACTGTGAAATAGATGTATAAATTCGGGGCCTATACTGATTTATTTCGGTATAGGCCCCTTTATTCAATGATGTAAGATTCCGCAATGGGCGGAGCTACCTGCCTGTCATACACAGAACCTCACCGTTGGTAGTGGTCATGTACAATCGGCTGTTTGCGGCTATTAATCCATCGAAGACCGGAGCGTTGTCCAGGTCATATTGTGCCAATGTCTTGCCGTCGGCTGCAGAGACGGCCATTAGTATGGCGCCCTTTTCGCCCTTAAAGGAAGCAGCCTGATCTTCAAGATTCTGCCTTACGTTCGGGTCGTCTATTCGGCTGAACGCCTGCTGCTCATCCAACAAATCAGGAGGTCCGGCGACAAATAATGTCCCGCCCGCAAGAACTATCGCACGCGCAAAGAGCGGCACGTCCTGTGTCCAGTCGTGCCTGACCAGGAAACCGGAGGCCGAGGCGGAAGCCCTGCCGGTGCCGGTAAACCGTAAAGCCCGTCCGAATTTGCCCTGCGTCGCAGCAGCGCCTTCAACCTTACCATTGTTCTTATTGCCCGATGTATCGGCGGCATTGCCTTTATCGAATGAGTAACAGAGGACAAGACCAGATTTATCCGTAGCTGCCTGCCTGCGTACTGAAGCGTGTTTCTTTATCTCGGCGTCACTAAGCGCCCGGTGATAGAGCCTGACCTCGTCGATAAGCCCCTTGAATCCGAATGGGTCTCCGTAATCGCCCACTTTTGAGCCTTCATCATTAGCTATTTCCATCGCCTCTGCCGGGTTCGCCGTTAAGAGACCGGATGCCTTCGCTGATGCGGCGAGTTTGCCGTTTACGTAAATCCGGAGTTTCTTATCAACCGTCAGGACACCCGCAAGATGCGCCCACTGTCCTACGGCTTTCCTCTTAGCGCTAACCGAACTTAGATTTCCATTGGTACGGACGATGAACCGCGGTTGTCCGTTTTGCAAATACAGCGCATAACCGTGATTGCCGCCGCCATGTGCGAGGATGGCGCCGTTGGGCTGCTCGGCATTAACCCATGCCTCGACGGTTAACGGCTTTCCGGCGGGGTTGAGAGAACTTGATTTTTCCACGCGAATCAGCGACGGCCCGGAGCTCGGAGTGCTCGCACCTGTTCGCCTGCTCGGAAGTTCCGGCGGCGACTTATCAGCAGCAAATAACTGATGCTCAATCGGCGTTGTCCAGCGGTAGTACTGCGGCTTGCGACCAAATCCGTACACTTTCGAATCATCGAACACAAGAATCCGCCCTGCCGGAGCAGCCTTGCCGGCCAGGTAATAGCCGCACCAGCCGCTTACGAACTTACTGCCATACATCCAGTAAGTGCGGTGCCAACCGCTGTCATCGAGCAACCCGGTCGGACTGAAAAGATGTGCCTGGGTACTGTCTTGTGTGGCGGGCGGCGCGCCTTTATCGGCATCCGCTGCGGTCGGCATTGCCTTCAGAGGCAGACGCGTCCCGTCCAGATTGAAGGGCTGCGACCTCATATAGACCAGCCTTCCATCGCTCGAAAGTATGTCCGGCATGGCAACGGGCATGTTCAGCCAGCTCACGTACGACTGGATGTTTTTGCCGGTTGCCTGCTCGCGGTCGTTGAGCACGTTATGTGACAGCGCCTTACCCGTCTTCGGGTCAAGTCTCCAGAAGTGCAGTCCGCCATCCAAAAACATCGACCTGCCCGCCAGACAATACAAAACGCCATTCTGGATAAGTACACTGCCGTGGGCCGGCCAGACAGACTCCACCTGTTCGAACGACATCAGGCGCTGATCCATCGGCGCTGCGCGGAATCGCCATACAAGGACGCCGTCTTCAGCGGCAAGACAATATACATACCCATCCGCCGAGCCGAACAGCACTCGTCCCTGATAAATAGTCGGCGGCGAATCGACCCGGCCGCCCGTGGTGTAGTGCCAGAGATTTTTGCCCGAATCGGCGTCGATTGCATAAATCGTATGAGCATCCACCGAGGCTATGAAGACCTTGCCATCGGCGACTACGGGGCTGGTAAGTTTTCCGCCTATGTCGGTTCGCCATGCCCGTTTGAGCGCAGCCGGAACGGCCGTGTTTGTACTGCCGCTGCGAGCCGCATCGTGGCGGTATGTAGGCCACTGGCCTTCGCTCGCCCGAGCAGAAATATTTCTATCAAACGCCGGGCCTTTTTCAAGACGGGGTGCGATTTCCGCACGCTTAGGGACGCGCGGCCCAGCCAGGGCAGGAGCCACCGCGTTGAAACCGTACAGCTTGGACTCAAGGTAGCACGCGCAGGGATGAGGCGGATTATATAACATTCCATTGGCGGGCATGATGCCGTACAGACACGCGCCTCGAACCCAGTGATGCGGAATCCACTTTTCATTGCGTACATCAATGAACTCGGTCCCGGCCCGTGACATCAGCAGGTAGTTGTCTGTGGCCTTGCCGCGATAGCAGCGGTGATGGAACCAGTAGGTCTCGACGTCGGGCGGAAATTCGCTTTTAACCTCTCCGGTAAACGGGTCTCGGCCCGTGAACACGCCCACAGCCCTTCCGCTGGTTGTCTCTCCCGTCCATACCAGGCCGTTGGCAACGAGCAGGTCCTCAGGTGATCTATAGCCGGACGGAGGATGATAGGCCGACCAGAGGACTTCGCCGCTTTTTGCCGACAGCGCCGTCATAGTATCCTTGCCGGACGTGTACCATGAGCCGGTTTGCAAGCCAGCGGTCTCTCCGCCCGAGAAGAGGACCACGCCTTTATATACCACGAGTATCGGAGAATAGAACGAACGGATTTCTCCGGCCCAGCCGACCGGTTCGGAATGCCAGAGCTCGTCGCCGGTCTTTCGGTCGAGGCAAACAACGCTCCGGCTGTCGTGGAAAAAGACGCCCCGGCTGTCAGCTGCTAATGTCACGGGCAGGACACACCGTTCGGCAGTCCAAAGAACTTCTCCGCTGCCTGCGCTAATTGCCATAATTTGTCTGGGCTGTTCGTTCCAGAATTTTCCTCTGGATGCCTGGGTAATCTTTTTTAAGTTGGCGAATTCAAGTTTTTCAGCCTGTTTATTAACCAGCAGAAACAGAACACCCTCTGAGAGTATTATCTCCTCGGTGCTTTCGGTACCCCCGTACGTTCGGATGGTATTGCCTGTCGCTGCATCAAGGGCAATAAGCGGCCCATCGATACTGAGCGTGACATATACGCGCTCGCCGACGGCTACGAGGCGGCGAGGCAACTGTGCCGGACCGCTCTTGAGCGGCCAGAGATGAGTGTACCAGGTATCTATCCGCCGCTTCCAAAGGATAGTACCATTGAAGGCATCTCTCGCTATCAGCGACCACTCCGGGGGGACTAAGATTGAAGCGCGCGGCGCCTCATCGAAGATATAGAATACCCTTGTCGCCGTCGTAACAGCCGCACTTACGCTCGACATTCGGTCGTGGTGACGTGCGTATCTCGGACTTCCTATCCATTGCATCCGGCTCGGCGGAGCTACAACCGTATCGTGCGAGACGGCGTTGTTCGATGCATCGTGCAGATAATGCGTCCAGTCGTCTAATTCTTTCGGACGCGGCTTAACTGTCTTTATCCACCGGCCTCCTTTGTTGATATACGCCACACCATCCGGACACAAGATGCGCATAACTTCGCTCTCGGGAACATCGCCAAGATTTTCTGATACCACCAGGTTCACAAGGTTATCGATATAAGGAAGCCGTCTTCCTTTCAACCGGTGAACTGACACCTTGCCGTAAAGATTAAGCGAGTGGATATATTCGCGGGCCTTTTCCAAATCCCGCTGCTCTGTATCCAGGCCCTGCACTAAATAACTCTCGTTAGCACGCAGCGCCGCGGTTAGTTTTCCGTCGCCGCAGCCTATATGAACTATCAGGCCGCCTTTAACATCGCAGTCGTTTAGAATCTTATCAGCCAGCCGCTTTGCACTAAACGACTGGGCTGCCGCTGAGGATGAAGTCACGAGGATTGCTAAAACAAACGTTAGAAAAACGCAGAATTGCTTCTTATGTCTGTCCACGGCCCTGTCTCCTTATTATATTGGTTATGAAATATCTTCCCACCTGATGCCGATTTTCCGGGATGCGTAACCGAGTTCTTTGAGATAATCGCCGTAAGCCATCATCCAGTGCGAGTCGCGCACTTCCTTTTTCAACTTCTTCCAATCACCCTGAATTTCAACGTCCTGTTGGGAACGGCATATATCCAAAAACGGGTTACTTTTTACAACACCCTTAAAACCGACCCACCGGCTTGAGCTGTATTCAGGATCAATGAATGTCACTTCCTGCCCTTCCGGTATTTCCACCTTAGGTGCCGCGCCGTATTCGGATTCGAAATGCGTCAAAATTTTAGCCGGCTCATATCGCCTCCCATCCATTCGGCGGGGAGCGCTGCAATGAGCACAGGTCACTACTCCGTTGTGTGGAAACGTTGAGTTATGAAGAAACACGGGTTTGCCCGTTATATAATGCAATAAAATCCCCGATGGTATCACAACAAAATCCGACTCACAGAAAGCAAGCATTCCTTCATCATTGAGCAGGCTAAGAGTAAGACAGGGAGTTGTCTGGGCTATCGGTATCACAGTGGACATACAATTCTTGATTGTGAACGCAGACGCATCATTTTGTTGCATCAACTCCTTGAAGACACAATACAGCAAAAAAGTATTAACCATAAACTTTTTATCAGTCATAAGAGTTGTATTGGGAATAGTAATATACTTTTCCACCCACTTTTCGGCCTTTGAAACAAGATTGCGGTCTTTTTGGATACTCTTAATACGTGGTGCTGCATCATTGTAACCAACTTCTATAATCTCAATTTTATATTTTTCGCGAGCAACTGCCGGGGCCTTCGAGTCATACTTTCCCCATGGACCGCCAAGAGCAACAATCCTTGCGCCGATAAAATTCTTAAGCCCATAAAGGGCCCGTAACCTCCATAGAAGCTCCCCCGTATCATCAACTACAACGTCATCTACGTGAACACCTCCATGATTAAGGCAATTGTTTTGTTCCGATTCGTTTTCATCTGTTTTCAGATACCTGACGCTAAGTGCCTCATACCAGTAATAAGTCGAGCCGGAACGATGTCTGACAAATATTATCGTGTCTTTGTCTTTTTCCTTTGCAAAACACGCCCTGAGCAAATCACCCGAACCTGTAGCTGGATAGACAATGATTACGTCATAATCATTCTTATGTACCTTTAACGCCTCTTCGACCGTTTTGACTTTAACAATCGGCAGCACTTCGAGGGGGAAATCAGCATTGGAAGACAACGATTTTAGTTCATTTGATATCCTTTTCGCCTCCTGGATTGACGCCCGTTCGGTTTGTACGTCGCCCCACGATTTCCAGGAAGTTGCATGCCTTCGCTGGGAAACTCTATACATCAGAATCGGCTGGACTTTTAATTTTTTCCCTGTGACTATAAATGGTTTATCCGGGTCCCATTCTCCCACTTTCCGGCTGGCAAGAGCAGGCGCCCCAAGACCCAGAACTCCACCGGCAATACCCGCTGTCGTTAATCCTACGAACTCTCTCCTGTTCATACAGTTACAACACATAATAACCTCCTGAATTCAACCAACGTGGATTTTCAATTTCTCGCCCCCTTTAATACCAAATTTAACCGGGAAAAGCAACTATGAAGCTATACTGTCTCTTTAATAAGTCGCATCGGCTGCACGTCACAAGCGCGACTGAAAAAATCAGTGATATATCAGATAAATTCGGTTATACTTGCTTTAGTTTTTGAGAAATGAAATATATTGAGAAAGAGGCTTTTCAATGAAGCGAATCTTAATATTTATCGTACTTTTGTCAATATGTCCTTTGGCCCGGACGCAGCCTAAGCCGGGAGATATTTTTCGAGAATATAAGTGGCGGCCTGAGGGAAAATGGCAGCGGGTAACCGGGCCCGACGCTACGGCCGAAGGGGCAAAAGAATTTCTGCCCAATTCCATTAACACCATAGCCATTGATGACCTTGACGATGTACGCAAGGTTGAAGTGTATCTCGAAATACTGCTATGTCACGCCGGGACAGTAAGCAAAAAAATCCGAATTAACGAAAATCCGTGGATACCCATTCCGGAATCATCTCTTATCCCGGGCAAGGCGGGACAGGGACCGCCGAATTCCGAATACCAGTATATGCGTTACCCAAACGTTAGTATTCCTATGAAATATCTGCGAAAGGGAAATAACACATTTGAATTTATATGCAGCCCGGGGACATCTCTTGGCGGGTGGTGGCCTCAGTGGATTCTATACGGCGTAACGTTCAGGGTTTACTATAACAGCTCCAAACCACATCCGACCGGTATGATTATAAAACCATCCGCTGGTTCGACAATCGCAGAAGCACCTGTTTTACAAGCCAGAGCCGAAGGCCCTAATCCTATAAATAAGGTTGACTTCATCGGTTTCTATGAGGATTTCAACTGGGAAGGCGACGGCCAATATCACCAATGGCACTATCGCTATCTCTACAACAAAATAAGAAACCACATGGGTACCGCTACCGACAAGCCCTACAAAGTAATATGGGATAATTCCTGGATTCCCACCCAGGATAAACCCATCAAAATAACGGCTCGAATCGTTGATAATACCGGTATGTGCTATATGACCCGGGCGGTGAAAAATATCCGTCTTGTTCGCAATAAAACGGTCAGGATGTATAAGCCCTATGACGTTCCTAAAGCTTGGTCAACTCGGGTGGGCAATACCAACAGGTGCAAAGCCGATGTGAACGATGACTTAAGCAAAGCTGTCGCCGCGAAAATCATTATGTCCACCTGGAACGGAGTCGCCGCGGACGAAATTGGAATAAACGAAAAGAAAGTAATTACCAATATCGGCAAAAACCATGACTTGAGCTATGACAAATTCAACGTTCCGCTGAATCTCATCAAGGCCGGCACAAACACTCTATATACCCACAGCTCGACTACTCATCACGGCATCGAGGTCCAGTGGCCCGGTATGGTGCTGATGGTGCAGTACAAAAACAGCCAAACACGACAGAAACCATAAATTGTGTGAATTATTTTTTTCAAAATCTCCCGCAATTCGTGTAACATATCAAAATACAGTTTTAGACATTGTTATTGGCAAAAGAAATAATCAAAAACGGATTTTTGGAGCACGCAATGAAGCGTAAAATTCTACTTTCAGCATTGTTACTTATAACAACCGTTATCGCCGGCTGCAGGAGCCGGCAAAGGGCCAGGACCCCTTACGATCAACCATTGCTGCCCGGCCAGTCGGCACTAAGGAAAATAACGGACCCTTACGAGATTCCCGATTTTACGATGGCCTGCTTCGACCTGGCCGATTTGAAAACCGCGATAGACCGCAGCCTTAACTATCTGCGGAAACCTTCCAGCCGGCAATTCTTTCCTCTCGGCGATGTTACCCACACCAGAGCGGTTGACAGTTTGAAAGCATTCGCCGAGATGATGGATTCGCGTTTGACCGCCAGAAGTATGAACGAGGCAATTCGAGCAAAGTTCGATGTCTATATGTCCGTAGGATGCGACGATGTCGGGACGGTGCTGTTCACGGGCTATTACACCCCGATTTTCGACGGCTCTATGACACGCACCGAACGCTTTCAATATCCGCTTTACAAAATGCCGAAGGATTTGATTAAAGGCCCGGACGGCGAAACCCTCGGCCAGCGCGGGCCAGGCGGCGTGCTTACACAATATCCGCCACGGGCTATAATCGAATCAACAAAAATGCTGGCCGGTACCGAGCTGGTTTGGCTGAGCGATCCGTTCGAGGTGTATATCGCCCACGTTCAGGGCTCCGCGAAGATAAGACTGCCCGACAGCAAACTTATCACCGTAGGCTACGCCGCCAACAACGGGCATGATTATCAAAGCATTTCCAAAGAACTCGTCAAAGACGGCAGAATAAGAACCGACCAGCTTAGCCTGTCGGCGATGATAGATTACTTCAAAAACAACCAGGCCCTTGTTGATACGTACGTCTGGCGTAATCCGCGATTCGTTTTCTTTAAGACACAGGACGGCGAGCCCCGCGGCAGTCTTAACGAGCAGGTAATCCCCTTAAGGACTATTGCCACCGACAAGTCGATTTTCCCCCGCGGGTGCCTGACCTTCATCTCCACCCGGCTGCCCCGGGAAACAGGCGGGACGGTCTCCAACCAGTTCTACAGCGGTTTTGCCCTCGACCAGGACACCGGCGGAGCCATACGCGCACCGGGCCGCTGCGATGTCTATATGGGCATTGGGGATGATGCCGGCAAATTAGCCGGACAGACTTATCAGGAAGGCAAACTATATTACCTGTTTCTAAAATCGACTGAGTCACCCCTTTTTTATAACAGATAACCCGGCCAAAGGAGCTTGAAAATGATTAAGAGAATATTTCTATCGGTTATTTTGATTTTTGTTGTCTTTATACTAATCGGCTGCAATACCGCCGAAGGACTAAAGGGTGATGTTACATTCATCGGCGATAAAACCACTGAAATACTGGATAAATGAATCATGTCAGAAAATTTAGACCGGCGAAGTTTCATAAAGAAATCCGTCATCGCCTCAACAGGTGCGGGCCTTGGCCTGTCTCTGGAAGAGAAAATCCTTCTCGGCAGACAAACCGCAAAAGCAAACAGAGCCGAACGCAGCACTCTCGGCAGTAAATTTCCCACCGGTAAAATCGGCAAGCTCAATATAAGCAGACTGATATGCGGCGGCAATCTGATAAACGGCTTTGCTCACGACAGGGACCTGATTTATGTCTCGGACTTGCTGCGGCACTACTTTACAGATGAAAAGATTATGGAGACCTGGGAAATCTGCGAAGACAGCGGCATCAACACCATGATATCGAGCGTCAACAGCCCCTATGCCAACGGCAATGACCCGACCATCAGGGTCATAAATAAATACCGCAATGAAAGGGGCGGGCGAATACAGTGGCTCGCCCAGTGCTTCCCGCAATCAAACGACCTGACGGGCAGGATAAAAATAGCAATTGATAACGGCGCCGACGGCGCTTTCATACAGGGCGAGATCGGCGACAGATGGACAAGGGTAGGCCGGGTTGACCTGCTCGCAAAGGCCGTTTCGTTCATCAAGGAAAACGGCCTCGTCGCCGGCATCGCATGTCACGATTTAGCGGTGCCGATGGCCCTTGAAAAGGCCGGCGTAGAGGTCGATTTTTATATGAAGACCCTGCACAAGGACGATTACTGGTCCGCCACTCCAAAAAAGCAGCGCCCCGCCGTCGGCCTGCCCGAACACGATAATATGTGGTGCGTAGCGCCGGAAAAAACCATCGAATTTATGAGCAAAGTCAAAAAGCCCTGGATTGCCTATAAGGTCCTGGCCGCAGGCGCTATCCATCCGAGGGACGGCTTCAGGTACGCCTTCGAAAACGGCGCCGACTTCGCCTGCGTGGGAATGCTCGATTTTCAGGTCACAGAAAACGCCCTCATCGCCAAAAACATCCTCTCCGGCAAACTAAAAAGAAGACGCCCCTGGCGAGCGTAAGAAGCATTTCCCCTCTACCCGCCTTCGCTGGCACAACGACGAGGATTAAGAAAATGTGGAGGTCTCAAATTAAATTCTCTAAAAAGTCCCGTTTAGTGTGATAAAAACCCGCTTGCCAGTACAGGAACTCGTCTCGGCGTAGGCCGAAGCCACAGTCGGACATATGATAAACAATAATTATAACAAGTATTTGACTGTTGGCGGTATGGGCGGTAGAATGTTGGATTGCAAAAAAATGGGTTCAGCGAGGAAGGGGATTGAATAAGACTGGTAAGTAAATGGAAACCAAAAACAATAAAGTGCGTTCACAAGGGCAAAGGATAGAAACGCTCAAACCGGCGGGCTCCGTCAGCGCCAGGTCGAGTGCCACCGGCGACCTATCGGCTATGCGCAGCATGCCCGAATCGTTAGCTGCCGAAGCGGCGGTCTTAGGCTCAATGCTGATTGACCCGGAATGTATCGGCGACGTCGTCGAGCATTTGACGGCGGAGGCCTTTTACCGTATCGAGCATCGCTATATATACGATGCCCTTATCAGTCTCTATGAAAAAAACAAAGGCATAGGGATAGACGCCGTGCTGCTTCGTGAAGAGCTTATCAAGTGCAACCAGCTCGAAGAGGTGGGCGTCGAGTATATCGTGAAGATTCTGGAATCCGTGCCGTCTTCGGCGAACGTCGGTTATTATACGGGCATTGTAAAAGATAAAATGCTGCTTCGTGAGCTTATCAGCACAGCCGGCGAAATCCTCGACAGCGCATACAGCCAGACCGGCGAGATGGCGGAGGTCCTTGACCAGGCCGAGCAGAGAATGTTTTCAATCACCGATAAAAATATAAGCGGCAGCGCTTCGGCGCTGAAGGACCTGGTCGCCCGCTCGTTCGAGCTTATAGAGAAACGCCAGGGCATCCATGTCACCGGCCTGCCAACCGGCTTTTATGAGCTTGACGAATGGACGTGCGGCCTGCAGAACGGAGAGATGATAATCGTCGCCGGAAGGCCCAGTATGGGAAAGACCTCGCTTGCGCTTAATATCGCAGAGCATATCGGCCTGATGGAAAAGACTCCTGTCGCGATATTCTCATTGGAAATGGGCAAGCAGCAGTTGGCTGAAAGGTTTTTGTGCAGTATCAGTGAAATCGACAGCCAGAAAGTCAGAAGAGGGCTGTTGAGCGATGCGGATTACAAGAAGCTCGCCAATGCCTGTGCGGAGCTGTCCGAGACTCCGATTTATATTGACGATACCTCGACCCTGACGCCGCTCGAACTTCGCGCCAAGGCAAGGCGTCTTAAGAGCAAGCATGATATAAGCTGCATTCTGGTGGATTATCTGCAGTTGATGCACCTCGGTTCCGGGCGGGTTGAATCGCGCCAGCAGGAAATCACCACAATTTCAAGATATCTCAAGGCCCTGGCCAGGGAGCTGAGCGTCCCTGTTATCGTCATGAGCCAGTTGAACCGCTCTCCGGAAGGCAGGGAGGGGCACCGGCCCCGCATGAGCGACCTGCGCGAGAGCGGCAGTATCGAGCAGGATGCCGATGTTGTTATGCTGCTGCACAGTGAGGACTATTACAAACGTAATGAAGAGAACTATGAGCCGAATAATACGGCCGAACTGATAATAGCCAAACAGCGAAACGGGCCGACAGGAACTGTAAAGCTGACATTCAGAGAAAAAATAACAAGGTTTGAAAATGCCTCCCGCATTGGACAGCCTGCCAGCGAAGGGGTACCGTTCTAATTATGAAAACAGAAGTCAGAAATCAGAAAACAGAAACCAGGAGTCAGAAGTCAAAGTCTGCCCTCTGTGCACTGGCCTCTGCCTTCTGGCTTATATCGATTATGCTTTTAAGCCTGGGCCCGGGTTGCGCATCTACCGCCGGCCGGGCAGGAAGCGACGAGATAGCGAAAGCTGCCACGGACAACGGCGACAAAAACATTATCCGTTCGATCAAATTTGTGAATAACCGGGCGTTCAAGGACAAGGCCCTGCTCAAGAGAGTTGACTTTGAGGTAGGCGACTATCTTGATGCGATTCTGGCTGAAGCATACAGAAGGACACTTGCCGAATTTTATCGCAAAAAAGGATTTCCCTTTGTCCAGGTCACGCTGGACAGCGAGCAATTAGAGCAGGGCCGGGTGATTTACTCATTTGATGAGGGGGCAAAGGTCAGAATTGCATCGGTGAATTTCAGCGGCAACGATTCCATAAAGACCTCAGCACTTAAAAACGCCATAAAGACAAAAACGACAAAATGGCTTTTTTGGCCCGGCTACTATGTCGAAGAGGTGCCTGCCGAGGATGTCGCAAGGCTGCAACAAATTTACTTCGAAAGAGGATTTCTCGATTTCGATATAAAAGCGAAAAAAGATTTTACCGACGGCAAGGTGGATATAACATTCGAAATTGACGAGGGCCCGAGCTATACTGTCGGGAAGATTTATTTTACCGGCGCTACCCACTTCGACGACAAAAAACTGCTGGAAGGTTTACAGTTGGAGTCCGGAGAGGTTTTTCATAATCGAAGAGCCCAGGCACATGTCAAGCAGGTCCTAAAGCTGTATCGTGAGAACGGTTTTGTGGATGCAGCGGTGGAACAAAAGCACATGCTTACTGAGGATTCCAACGTTGTCAATCTTGAATTTAATATAAGAGAAGGCAATCAATTCAGGGTCGGCCGGGTTGATATAACCGGAAACGAGCAGACGCAGGATAAGGTCATTCGGCGCGTGCTGGACGAGTATGGTTTTACGCCGGGTGAGTTTTACAACGCTGATTTAGCTCCCAGAGAAGGCAACGGCAAGCTGGAACAATATGTTCAACAGATGACATTGTCCCAGGAGGTAATTATCAGGCCTGTTAGCCCGGCCAGCGGAGTTGATAACGCCAAGGATATAAAGGTGGACATCAAAGAGGGGCAAACCGGCTCGTTAATGTTTGCCGGCGGTGTTTCCAGTGACTCCGACATCATAGGTCAGGTGATTTTGGAGCAGCGCAATTTCGATATTACGGACTGGCCGGAAAACTTCGGAGAATTCATCACCGGCAATGCTTTCAAAGGTGCGGGACAGACTTTGAGGGTTGCACTGGAACCGGGGACTATAGTCAGCCAGTACTCAGTTTCGTTCAGCGAACCATACTTTCAGGACAAACCCCTTTCACTTAATTTGTCAGGCTCAAGCTGGAAGAGAGAAATAGAAAGAAGCGACGACCACAGGCTATACGACGAAGGCAGGACAAAGGGATATGTAGGATTCGAGAAGCGATACGAAAACGACTGGCGAAGGAGTGTCGGATTTAGAGTCGAAAATGTTGAAGTTGACAGCATCTATACATTTGCGCCGAAGGAGATAAAGGATGCTGAAGGTTATACCTTCCTTACCGGAGTAAGATTCGGCATCGGAAGAGATTTAAGGGACGACATATTTAACCCGAGCAAGGGTTATAAGTTTAATGTCGGTTATGAGCAGGTTGTCGGCAATGAGACTTTCGGAATATTGCAGGGAAACATTGTAGGATTCAGGACCCTTCACGAGGATTTAGCCGATCGCAAAACTGTTCTGGCGATGAAACTTCTTGGAGCAACAACGTTCAGCTATGCACCACCTTTCGAGAGATTTTACGGCGGCGGTACGGGCACTTATAGTATCAGAGGTTTTGACTATCGAGGCGTCAGTACAAGAGGTTTGCAGACCAACGTGGCCAACCCGCAGCGGAAAGACCCGATAGGCAGCGAGTGGATATTTTTAGCCAATGCCGAGGTGGCGGTTCCTGTGGTAAGCGACAACCTTTCGGCGTTGTTTTTCGTGGACAGCGGAGCGATAGATACGGGCACCTACCGCGCTGCGGTTGGGACAGGCATACAGATACTGATCCCACAATGGTCCGGGCCGATGCCGATGAGGTTCGAGTTTGCCGTGCCGTTTATGAAAGACGACGAGGATGAAACCAGGATCTTCAGTTTCTCTATGAGAGGACTGTTTTAAATTGATTCCGCCTACGGCGGATATACGACTATGATATTGAATTGTAAATCAGGGAATAAATCTGGAAAGGGTAATTTATGAAATTCAGGACGATGGTATTATGTTGTCTGGCGGGTGTGGTTATTTTGGCGATGGGTTATCCCGACGGTGGCAACCTGGACAGCCGGGCCCAGTCGAGAGCCGCCGGACCGGCTTTGAAAATCGGGGTAGTCAGTGTCAGGCGTGCCTTGCGTAATTGTCAGGCAACTATCAAGTTCAAAGCAAAAGCTATTGCTGAAAATGAAAAAATGGCTGCAGAGGAAAACCTGCTCGCTAAAGAGGGCAAGGCACTGGCGGACAGCCTTCAGGCATTGAAACCCGACAGCAGTGACTATATGGAACGATTAAAGGAGACCCTGCAAAAACAAAGTGAGCTGAAGGCTCTCAAGGAGGTTAATCCCCGTCGAAGAGTATTAAAAGAAATGCAATGGACGCAAAAGCTTTATAAAGAAATTCTTCGGATAACCAAGGAGCTGGGCGCTAAAAAGGGTCTGGCTTTGGTACTTGGAGCGGACGAGCCCGAATTTCCCTTCCAGAGATATGAGGAGCTTGTGATGACTCTCAGCACACATAAAGTTCTTTATAGCGACGGGTGCGTTGACCTTACTAATGAGGTAATAGCCCAGTTGGATAAAATGCAATCTAAGCTTGGAATGTAAAGATACAAAATGGACATTCGGTGCCTGATACCGGAACGAAGCGCCTATGGGCCTTCGGTTAGTTCGATATTCGATGTATAAAAAAGTATCTGTTTAAGAAGGTGAGTGAAGGGTAGTGAATTAATCAATTACTGTATTTTCATCCTTCGACTTCGCCCGGGACAGGTTTTAATATTTACATTTTGGTGTCTGATTTAGCTCGTATTTCGCAGAGCAGCAAATGAGTTTAACAATTGCACAATTAGCAAAACGGCTTGGGGCCGACCCCGATAAAATCGGGAGCAGTTCATCCGGCGTTCTATCGAAAGAAATAACGGGAGTAGGCCCGATCAAGACGACCGGCGAAAATGAAATTACTTTTATCTCAGGCGATAAACATAAGGCAGCCCTTGCAGGTTCCCGTGCAGGCGCGGTTATTGTTCCCGAACGTCTTGAGGGTTTAGACAAACCGCAACTGGTCGTTAAAAATGTCAATGCCGCTTTAATAGAAGTTCTGAATATTTTTGCGCCTAAACTCAAGGCGGTTACCCCGGGTATTGACCCAACCGCCAGGCTTGCCCAGAATGTCAAGATAGCCGAAGGTGTGTCTGTCGGCACATACGCAGTGATTGACGACGGGGTTGAAATCGGCCAAAACAGTGTAATTGGCAGAGGATGCAAAATAGGCGAGAATTCAAAAATTGGTAAAAATTGTCGGCTCGACGATAATGTCGTTATTTATCATAACTGCCGTTTAGGTAACAATGTGGTGATTCAGACAAACAGCACGGTCGGCTCGACCGGCTTTGGTTATTCATTTATCGAAGGCGCACACAGACTTATTCCGCACAACGGCGGAGTTATAATCGAAGATTTTGTCGAGATTGGAGCCAATTGCTGTGTTGACAGAGCCAAATTTGATAATACTATAATAGGAACCGGTACAAAGATAGATAACCTTGTTCAAATAGCCCATAACGTAGTCATCGGCAAATGCTGTCTGATAGCAGCGCAGAGTGCCATCGCCGGCAGTTGCAAGCTCGGCAATGGTGTTGTCGTGGGAGGCCAGGTCGGTATGAGGGACAATATTGAAATAGGTGATGGAACAATGATTGCCGGACAATCAGGCATCACTCAGGACGTAGCAGCCGGACAAACGCTGTTTGGCTGCCCGGCGCTCGAAAAGAAAGAGGAATTCCGGATAATCAGCGCCAGGAGGCGTTTGCCCAATATGGCAAAGCAGATAAAGCAACTAATCAAGAGGGTAGAAAGACTTGAAGCTTCAGAAGACGATAAAGAGTGAGGGCAAGATACACGGCCTTGGCTTGTTCGGAGGCGAGGAAACAAAGCTTGTTTTCCGGCCTGCTCCTGCGAATTCGGGGATAACCTTTGTTCGGACAGATGTCCCCGAGCCGGTTCGTATTAGCGCAGTTGCGTCCAATATTGCCGAGCGCAGCCGCCGCACAACGATAAAAAAAGGGGCTGTGAGTATAGAAACCATCGAACATTGTCTTGCGGCAGTCAATGCACTTGAGATTGATAATATTATCGTAGAAGTTAACGGCTCAGAGTTACCGGCCCCTGACTGCAGCAGTGCCGAGTACTTCAAGGTTCTCAAACGTGCAGAGCTGGTTGAGCAGAATGTAAGCCGGAAAGAATTTGTTATCCAGAAGCCTGTTACTATTACCGCCGGTGATGCCTGTGTTTACGCCCTGCCGTATTCCGATGACGGACTAAGCCTGACTTATGACCTTGATTACGGCGGTCACACGGGTATCGGCAGGCAGATTTACAGTTGTCGGCTTACGCCGGAGAGCTTCGAGAAAAATCTGGCGCCGGCCCGAACCTTTTTACTCGAAGCTGAAGCCAAGCAGTTTCAGAGCCGGGGAGTGGGAACACATATCAGCCCCCGGGACCTTCTGGTCATCAATTCAGACGGACCCATTAAGAACAGTTACAGATTTCCGGACGAGTGTGTCAGGCATAAGATTGTTGATTTGATAGGCGATCTTACCTTGGTAGGCCGAGCTATTAAGGGCAGGATTGTGGCTTATAAGAGCGGCCATGGGCTGAACCAGCAGCTCGCAAGGAAATTATACGAAGCGGCCCAGCAACAGGAGCAGATAGCCAGGTTCGGGACGGATGCGCTACTGGATATTCGGCAGATTACGAAGATTCTGCCGCATAGATACCCATTTTTATTAGTGGACAAAGTAATAGAAATTGAAGGTGATACTCGAATAAAGGGCATAAAGAATGTAAGTTTTAACGAGCAATTTTTCCAGGGTCATTTTCCCGGGACTCCTATTATGCCGGGCGTACTTATCGTAGAAGCAATGGCACAGGTTTCCGGCCTGTTGTTTGCGCAGAGACTGGAACATACCGGCCAACTGGCAATGCTGCTGAGTATGGATAATGTAAAACTGCGTAAACCCGTTGTTCCGGGCGACCAGCTTATTCTTACAGCAGAAACGCTCAGATTGAGGAAAAGAACTGCACATTGCCGGTGCAAGGCGATGGTTGGCGATACAGTAGTCGCCGAAGCACAAATCAAATTTATGCTTGTTGACGACGAGAAGGTATAGAAACAATTTTGACGTGGTAACTCTTAGCTATTATCTAAAAAAAACTGATACCCTAATCTACCAATTATTTTTGGAGGTAAGAGAAGCAGTATGGAATTACAGATACATCCAAGCGCAGTAATTCACAAAGACGCCGAGCTGGCTGACGGAGTTAAGGTTGGGCCCAATTGCGTTATCGAAAGCGGGGTCTCAATCGGGTCAGGTACGATACTTGAGGCTAATGTGGTGATTAGCAAGGATGTCAAAGTGGGGGAAAATAATCACTTTTTCCCGAATTGCGTGATTGGTTGCAGGCCGCAGACGCTGAATTTGAGCTTAGATACCGAAATCGGCAGGCTTGTGATAGGCAATGGAAACGTCATTCACGAACAGGTTACAATCCATCCGGGTATTCACCCGGGGACGCAGACCGAAGTTGGTAATAATAATTTCATTATGGTCGGCGCTCATATTGGACACGATTGCATACTTGGAGATAAGATTGTGATGAGCAACCTTGTTCAGATAGGAGGTCACTGCAAAATTGAGACCGGCGCCTGGTTCAGCGGCCTTTCCGGGTCGCACCAGTTTGTTACCATAGGCAAGTGGTGCTACGTTGCGGGTCTTGCCGGAATTACCCGGGACATACCGCCTTTTCTGACCATCAGCGGGCATTATCCACCAC
>JABMRO010000599.1 GCA_013202635.1 Planctomycetota bacterium | reverse complement strand
CTTCATTAATGTCATTGTAGCTCTCCATATCATCCACAATCAGGAAGTTAGCGGTGGTAAAGCTCCAGAGAGGTCCTGTCCACGGGCTGTCGGCGTTGGCGTTATTAGCCTCATCGATACGCCAGTAGTAGGCAGTATCCCACTGGAGTTGTCCGGGTTCATAGCTCTCGGAGCCGAGGTTTCCGCTGCCTTTAAACTCCAGAGAGGCTGCATCTGCTCCGAAATAGACCTGATGTGTATTGGCAAAGACTCCATGTACCCACGTAAGAACGGGTGACTGCGGTACATCCACAGCGCCATTAGATGGAACCGGGCTGCCCACAGCGCCTTCAGTAGTAAAGCTCCAGACGTCGCCTTTATGCGTTTCGACAACATCAAACTCATCGACACGCCAGTAGTAAGTCTTAGCTAATTCAAGTGGGCCGGGGATATAAGTCGCAGTTCCCTGAGTTTGACCACCGGTTGCATTGTTGACATCATCAAAGTTATCACCAAAATAGACGGTGTGCAGTTTCGCGCCGAAGCCCGGTGTCCAGCTAAGTTGTGCATCCAGAACTACAGAATCCCCACCATCAGCCGGATTAGATGCATAGGCGGTTTTAGGAGGAATACTAAAGCTCCAGACATCACCTACCCAGGGGCTGTTCGGCTCGGTGTCATTGACCTCGTCAACGCGCCAGTAGTAAGTCGTACCCGGTACAAGACCATCCGGATACGCAAATCCCGGGAAGCCGACAACTAAAAATGTCCCACCCTGGTTGCCCAGGAATGTGCTTTCAGCGCCGGCATTCACGTCGTCAAAATTATCGCCAAAATATATATCGTGCGAGACTGCTTTGGGGCCGGGCTTCCACGAAATATTTGCCCATGTTTCCGGATAGAGAGCACCATCAGCCGGCGTTGGTCCCCAGGCTCTTAGTACTAACTCGCCTTCCATGGCGCTGAGTATTTCGGGCTCCGACAAGGCATGGTCGTAAATCCTGACATCATCAATCGCGCCATTCCAATCGCATCCCCACCCGTCCGAGCCGATGAGGACAGGGGCAGGGCTGCTGGTAATTGCGCCCATTGGGGTCGAGTCGGTCTGCTCGCCGTTGACATAGCATTTCAGCGTTGTGCCATCATGCGAACATGCGATGTGGACCCACTCGTCACGTTCCAGGTTTTTGCCGACGAAGGCCCAGGCCCTGGGCGTTGTATTGAACGTAAACGCCATATAGGGCTCAGGGCCGCCCCACCCGTATCGAACCTGATAGCTCCAACTGGGACTCGCTCCCATGTCCGCCTTGCACATCGGCGCCGTCTCTGTACCATTGTCCTCCGGCGCATCGGCGCCAGGTCTTATCCAGAGGGCTATGGAGATCGGACCCAGGATGTCCAGGCTGGCGTCATTGCCGCAATCGATGTGGTCTCCGCCGGTGAGGGCTGCGCCCGTGCCATAAAACTCCATGGCTCCCCCCCGGATGCCGGTAATCCATGTGGGATTTTCCAAGTCGGGATTGTCCATGAGGGTCCCGTCGTTGCCATTGCCGCTGATATCGATTGCCGTAGTGCCGGAACCGTCATCGAGGGTCCAGTGACCCGCAAGATCGGCGTCTGCGCTGCTTGTCGCGCTCAGTACAAAAATAAAAGAAACCAGACAAATCAATTTCTTACACATAATAATTCTCCTGTTTTGAAAGTTAAGATAACCATGATTTGGCCACACACCAAATCACCCGTTATTTTCGCTAAACATTAAGATACTATTTATGTGAAAATTACATATTGAAATCAGAAAATATCTTACGGCTTGTTACTACCTCCTTCCTTTAAAATATTGCTGTATCATTAATTGAAATGTGAAAAATTACTTGCTAAGTATAGAGTTGATACAAACTCGATACCTCGTATAATACGCATCCTCCTCTGTTCGTAAATTTACCGGAATTGTACCTGCTGGATTAACTCAAAGCCAAAGATGCCCGACTCTACAGGCACGAACTTCACTAATACTAACTATATCAAAGAAGCCGCTCTCCCGTCAAGGAAAATATCCACAATTATTCCTGCTTTTTTAGCTCTATCGAATAAAATCGACGATTCATTCTTATCCATACTTCCTGAGTAGTGTAATCTCTAAAATCATCGATGTCACATATCCATTGCTTTTTTTGCAAAGTCAATGAAAAAAAGGAGCCTATACCAAGTCGGTATAGGCCCTTAATTGTTGCAAATCTGCTATTTCAACCATACCCCCATATCTTGCTTCGCAAGAAGCAATGGGGGCGAGCGAAATCCCGGCTTAAGGTGCTGGTTCCGGTTCCGACTTAGACAAACGAATATCATCGAAGAATACCATTCCTGTACCGCCGGCAACCGGATTATTCCTGTTGCCAAAGCCAAGGGTAATCGAATTGACATTAGCAAGGTTGACACCCTGGTCGGCAAAGGCCTGCAGGTCGATATTCCATGGTGTCCAATTGGTTAACAAGGCCGCATCAGGATTATGATGGGTGACCGCCGCGCTGCCATTTAGAACAACATACATCGGCTCAGCGGCATTAGCCGCATCGCCTATGAACCAGATAGTCAGCGTGCCGACACCTTCCTGGGTCCAGTTTCGCCGTGAGGTCAAAGTCTTTTCCGCTTCAGATTTCCTAACACCATTGTCGTAGAAAAGCGGCATCGACTGCCTGCCGCCGTGAACGATGGTCTGCTCGGCAAAAGGAGCATTAGTATAACCAACGACAGAGCCGTTTAATGCAGGGTTGTCGAATCCGTCTAACCAGACGTTAAAGATCCTGTTGCTCTCGGGGTTATCTGGGTCAAGGTCGTTGTAGCTCTCAAAATTGTCCACGGTAAGATAATCTGCTACTGTAAAGCTCCAGATTCTGCCTTTGCTGATAGTGCCGTCTGTATTGTACTCGTCGATTCGCCAGTAGTAAGG
>JABMRO010000598.1 GCA_013202635.1 Planctomycetota bacterium | reverse complement strand
GTGGTGAAGTAGCTGATGATATCGTCCAGTTGGTAAAGCTGCGAAACGAGGCTGCAAAAAAACTTGGCTTTGACAATTATCATACTCTTTCTCTGGCTACTTCCGAGCAGGATGTCAAAGAGCTGGACCGGATTTTCAAGCAGCTCTACGAATTAACCAATGAGCCATATGCTAAATTAAAAGCAGAGCTGGACCGCATTCTGGCGGACAACTACGATATTGCCGTTTCCGAGCTTATGCCCTGGCATTATCACGATCCGTTCTTCCAGGAAACTCCTCTGGTATATGAGCTTGATTTGGACGCATACTACGAAGATAGAGATGTTAAGGAGCTGGCGGCGGAGTTCTATGCAGGTGTTGGTTTGCCTGTGGAATCCATCCTTGCCAACAGTGACCTGTATGAACGCGAAGGCAAAAATCCGCATGCTTTTTGTACGGATATTGACCGTGAAGGTGATGTGCGTATTCTGTGTAATATTACAAATAACGAATACTGGATGGAGGTGACATTACACGAATTAGGCCACGCTGTTTATGATAAATATCACGACCGGCAGGTTCCGTTTCTGCTGAGAAGACCGGTGCATGCTTTTACAACCGAAGCTGTAGCAATGTTCTTCGGCCGCTTGAGCCGCAATCCCGCCTGGATGCAGCAAATGCTGGGACTTACGGACCGGCAGCGGGCCCAAATCGAAAAAGTAAGCAGCAAGTATGCACAACTTAAACAACTGATTTTTGCGCGCTGGGATATGGTTATGTACAATTTTGAAAAACAGCTTTATGCAAATCCTGAGCAGGACCTGAATTCACTTTGGTGGCGAATGGTCGAGAAATATCAGCTTGTCAAAAGACCACAGGATCGCAATGAGCCCGATTGGGCTGCTAAAATTCATTTTACTATTGCCCCCTGTTATTACCATAATTATTTGTTAGGTGAATTGCTGGCATCTCAGTTACATAATCATATAACCCGCAACATTCTTAATCTTGAATCAGATAAAAACGTCAGTTATATTGACCGGCGTGAACTCGGTGATTTTCTCCGCGAAAATATTTTTGAAGCCGGGGCGGTTTATCATTGGAATAAGATGATTAAAAGGGCGACCGGACAACCTCTGGCGCCAGAGTATTATGTTGGGCAGTTTGTTAAATGATTTCCAAAATGGACTGATATGTCGCAGTTATAATTCCAATAGATTGTTACAAATATTCTTCCGATTATGAATGGAGTCAGTTATGAATTCAGAAGGACAGTCTTTGCCGGAAATTACAGTTAAGGCTTTTGTTTTAGGCGTTGTGCTTTCGATGATATTGGCGGCGGCAAATGCCTATCTGGGATTGTTTGCCGGTATGACGGTCTCGGCGTCGATACCTGCGGCGGTTGTCTCGATGGGTTTGCTCAGGCTCTTTCGCAAAAGCAATATCCTGGAGAATAACATCGTCCAGACGGCGGCATCAGCGGGAGAGTCTCTGGCTGCGGGTGTTATTTTCACTTTGCCTGCACTGGTCATTATGGGCTATTGGGACGGTTTCGGAGGGAACAACTACTGGTGGATTACAATCATCGCTGCGTTTGGGGGTTTGTTAGGTGTACTGTTTACGATACCGCTTCGACGTTCCCTTATAGTTGAGGGCGATCTGCAGTTCCCGGAAGGGATCGCGACTGCCGAGGTTCTTGAGACCGGGCAAGAGGGTGGTAAGGGTGTTTGGACTATTGCAATAGCGGCCCTTGTTGGTGGATTGTTTAAGGTCTGTGCAAAAGGCATAGGCCTGTGGCCTGAGGTCCTCGAAGGCGCCAGAGGCATCAAGGGAATACTGGTTTACGGTGGCTCGAACCTAAGCCCGGCGTTGCTTTCGGTTGGATATATTGTAGGTTTGAATATTGCAGTTCTAATCTTTCTCGGTGGAGCTGCCAACTGGTTTGCGGCCATCCCAATCATGGCTGGCCAACACGAATGGCCCGTTTACCAGCTTGAGAGTGAAGTTGAAAATCCCGACAGTTGGAACGCCTTTACCTTGGAATACAAAACCATCGAACCCGAAGCATCTATTGAAGAAACTGAAGAAGTGAAAACACACAATGCTGATGTCGATGCTAAGCTGGGCACGCCTGTTGACGCGAAGGACTACGCCTGGCAAATCTGGTCGAAGCGGACGCGATACATTGGCGTCGGTGCGATGCTCATTGGGGGGCTCTGGACTATTTTCAAAATGAGAGGCTCGCTTCTGAGCGGAATGAAGAGTGGATTGAAGGCATATCAGGCCATGGGGCAGGGCACAACTGAAATCGCCAGAACCGAAAAAGACTTGCCTATGAAATGGATACTTATGCTGATTGTTGCTTCAATTGTTCCGCTGTTTCTTGTATATCAGGTATTTGTGGCAAATGTATACGTCTCTCTGCCAATGGCGGTTGTCATGCTTATCGCAGGATTTTTATTCTCTGCGGTGGCCGGCTATATGGCGGGCCTGGTCGGTTCTTCAAATAATCCTATCTCCGGTATTACCATCGCCACTATCGTCGTTTCCTCTCTTTTGCTGCTCGTGCTCATGGGCAAAGGCGCTGAAAATGGCCCTGCAGCGGCGATCATAGTTGGTTCGGTTGTTTGCTGTGCGGCCGCGATTGCTGGCGACAATATGCAGGACCTCAAGGCCGGTTACATTGTAGGGGCGACACCGTGGAAGCAGCAGGTAATGCAGCTTGTCGGGACGGTATCGGCGGCACTGGTGTTGGCGCCGGTAATGATACTGCTTCAGAAGGCCTACGGTTTTGCCGGCCAGGCCGGTGCCGGGCCCAAAGCCCTGGCCGCACC
>JABMRO010000597.1 GCA_013202635.1 Planctomycetota bacterium | reverse complement strand
TTGTCATTTTCCTGACAAATTTTTCATGTGTGATAATTCTATATATTCCGTACACCACAACCACAATAATTGCCAAATTCACCCATTTTACCGAATCAGGCTTGATGTCAAACGGCAGGAATGATTTAGATAATTTGGAAAGTATCGTTTCCTGGGGAACCAGAGAGCCGGCTAAAGTGGCAATCATAATTACCAAACCTGCGTTGCCTAAGATTATAAGAACTGAAGCAATTTTGCGTCTTTGTTTGTCGCCGGTAATCAACTCCGATTCTTTTGTTGTGAATCCGGTTCCAGAAAAACACGATAGGGCCTGGAATTTTGCCAAAGACCATTCAAGCCCGGTTAATTGAAATGCTATCGCACCAATTCTAACCACAACAAAAGATACTATTAATGTTAGAATAAACAAGATTAGCATAGGTTCTTCTCCTCAAATAACGAAATACTAATAATGCCCTATCGTAGTTTTAAAGCCATTTCTTCCTTTTGAAGTAACACAGCATTACAACTGCAACCACAATCATAATAAGCCAGACAATCGGATAAGACCATCGCCACTCGAGTTCCGGCATATATTTGAAATTCATACCATAGAATCCAGCTACAAAAGTTAACGGAATAAACAAAGTCGCAATAATCGTCAGAACCTTCATAACGGCATTCATTTTATTGCTGAGACTGGATAGATATATATCAAGCATCCCTGAAACCATATCTCGGAAACTTTCTATAGTATCAATAATTTGTATCGTATGGTCATAGACGTCCCGCAGATATATATCAGTGGTGTCGTGAATAAGCGAAGATTCACTCTTTTGTAATCCTCCGATTAGTTCTCTTAAAGGCCAAATCGATTTACGCAGAAATATCATTTCCCTCTTAAGCGAGTGAATTTGCTGGACTGTTCGTTCCGTCGGGTTGCCAATAACCTCTTCTTCCATAGACTCAATTTTTTCGCCGAATCTTTCCAGGATGACGAAATAGTTGTCAACAATTGCATCTAATAGTGCATAGGCGAGATAGTCAGGTCCCATTTTTCGGATACGTCCTTTTGCGTTTCTTATTCTCTCTCTTATCTGCTCGAAGACATCACCGATGCGTTCCTGAAAGGAAATGACATAATTAGGTCCTAATATCAGGCTAACCTGCTCGGCTTCAACCGACTGGTTCTCCTCACTAAAGCTGAGCATCTTGAGCACGATAAAAATGTGTTTTTCATAATCTTCGAACTTCGGTCGTTGACCTGTGCTGAGAATATCTTCAAGAACCAGCGAATGTAAATCAAAACCTTTGCCAAGCTTCTCAAGTAATTCAATATCATGCAGACCGTCGATGTTTATCCAACTAACGGTAGGTGTGTCTTTGAGTTTTAGACATTCTTCGATGTTTGTAACCTCTTTTTCCTGAAAGCTTTGCTCATCATAGTCGATGAAGGTAATTCTCACAGACTCAACTGTCTTTTCGCCGACATGAACCAGTGTTCCCGGAGGTAAGCCGGCCTTACTCGATCGTTTTTTGGTTGTTCTCTTTTTTATTGCCATTTTTATTACCTCCAAGAGTTCTGACTATAGTAAAAGGAAAACTTACCATCTGCCGCAGGCCCTCGACAGATGAAAGTGTTCGTACCTGGCTTCTTACCTCAGTAATAAGCTCGGCAAAGACAACTTTTCCTTCAACTTCTCCGGCCTCAAAAGGCAAGATACTTTTTCGCTTTTTCCAGCCTGACACCTACTTTGCCCACATCTTCAATATGCCTTATTCTTCCCGATTTCCGCTGCTCCAGAATACGCTTGACTGTTACTGGCCCAAGCCCGGGTACTCGCAGGAGCGAAAATCTTGATGCTCGATTTATATTTACAGGAAATGCTTCAGGATGCCTAAGTGCCCATGCTTCTTTTGGGTCTGTAGTCAAAGATAAGTTTCCATTCTTCTCGAAAAGAATGTCTGATTCTTTGAAGCCGTATTTGCGAAGCAGAAAATCCACTTGATACAGCCGATGTTCCCGCATAAGAATATCCGTTGGCTTTTCCTCTGCATTTTGTTCACCATCTATAGACTCATCACCCAGTCCTTTTTGGTAAGCGCTGAAATATACTCTGTGCATTTTAAGACGTTCATATAGTCCGAACATATACTTGATGATTTCTTCGTCCGGCTCCCCTGTGGCCCCTACGATGAACTGCGTTGTCTGCTTGACCCTCTGGTATCTCGATCCGCGTCCAGTCAACCTGCTGATAAGCTTGATTGGCTCGATAATATCCTGAATATACCTTTTCTTGTTCGAGACTTTCGCAAGTCTCTTTTTGCCCGGTGTCTCAATATTCAGTGACACTGCGCTGGCTAACGAAACCGCCTCTTCTATAGCCGCATCGCTTGCCCCCGGAATAATTTTCAGATGAATGTAACCTCTGAATCTGTGTTTCTTTCTCAGCAGTCTGGCTACGCCGTTGAGCCTGTCCATAGTTGCATCGGCCGAACTTAAAACACCCGAACTTAAAAACAGCCCAAAAACCTTTCGCTGGTTGTAATAATCCAGAAATACCTTCGCTGTCTCCTCCGGCCCGAGACTGCACCGGCGGACGTCCATTTGCTCTCGAAGCGGACAGTATTTACAATCGTTCGTGCAAACATTCGACATCAGTGTCTTAAATAGCGGGCTCTTTCCTCCACTGGGAAGTGTTACAGGATATATCCATTTACCGTCGCTGCTTTGCTTTCGGCTTTGGTCCTTACTCGTACTGCACGCACATGCCAAATCATACTGCGCATCGGCACTGAGTATCTCTAATTTTTCCTGCGTATTTGGTCTGCTAATAACCCCAACCATCGCCTTTTGTCCATCTCAATTCAGCATTCCTTGCCCGATATTCGTTACGAGTATTCGTAACTATTGTAACGTCGGCATGGCTGTTTTTCCCGATAAATTTATTAAGCCTCTGTTTTAATTTCGGTCTGGTCTTTGATTACTGAGGCGGCCGATTTAATCATACCTGCAATATCGGAAAGGTTTGAAGGTATTATTATCGAGTTGTTGGTTTTTGCCAGTTTTCCGAATTCGTTCAGATATTGTTCGGCGATGCGCAGGTTTACGG
>JABMRO010000596.1 GCA_013202635.1 Planctomycetota bacterium | reverse complement strand
TTCCTGTTGGAGCCGGAGGTACTTGGCTCTTTTATTTCAGGCTTTTTGGATGCTACACATAAGCCGGAAGTGAAACAAAACCATACGAGCAAAAGAGTACAAGAGCATACGCAAATACATGATTTAAAACAGGCTCACCGAGTCCGAGTTGACTATGATGTGATCGAATCGCTGATAAAGCCAAACAGCACAGTACTGGACATCGGCTGCGGCGATGGAGAATTATTAGCAAATCTTATAGTCGACAAGAACATAACAGGCAAGGGTATCGAGGTTGAGCAGGACCTTGTCTTGGCTTGTGTAAACCGGGGTCTGTCGATTATACAGCACGATATCGAACTTGGGCTGGAAAACTTCGCCGACAAAAGCTATGATTATGTAATTCTGTCACAAACGGTACAGACCGTTAAAAATACCGAAAAGGTATTTACCGAATTGTTACGAGTGGCCCGGAAAGTGATTGTCAGCTTTCCCAACTTTGCTCACTGGCGGTGCAGAGCACAGTTATTTTTGGCAGGCAACGCTCCCGTAACCAAGCAACTGCCCTTTGAGTGGCACAATTCACCGAATATACATTGTCTGTCGCTAAAGGATTTCGACCAATTTTGCAAAAGACTGACCGTTAAGGTGGAAAAAAAGATTCCGTTGATTAAGACACGTTTCAGCCCGGTAAAATTTGCGCCTAATTTGTTTGCCGAGCAGGTAATTTATGTAACAAGTAAGGAATGAACTATGGAAGAAAATGTTAAATACCGTTTGGAAACCCTGGCCTTGCATGCAGGCCAGCAGGTCGATTCGGACACCCTCAGTCGTGCAGTACCTGTATATCAAACCACCAGCTATTGTTTTAAGGATACCGAGCACGCCGGAAACCTGTTTGCCCTCAAAGAGTTCGGCAATATTTATACCCGCCTGATGAATCCGACGACTGATGTATTGGAGAAACGGCTTGCCGCGATGGAAGGAGGAGTGGGTGGTCTTGCATTAAGCTCAGGCCAGTCCGCAATCTATGTGAGTATCTTTAATATTTGCGGTGCCGGAGGTCATATTGTCTCTTCGAACTCGCTATACGGCGGGACGGTCACGCTGTTTAGCCAGACCTTCAAAAAACTGGGGATTGAAGTTACCTTTGTTGATCCGAAAGAGCCGGAGAATTTTGCCAAAGCAATCAAGGATAATACCCGGTTGATTTATATAGAAACAATCGGCAATCCCAAGAACGACATCCTTCAGTACGACAAGATAGCAGACATCGCCCACAAAAATGGTATGCCGGTTATCTGTGACAATACTGTTCCAACACCTGTCCTGTTCAGGCCGATTGAATACGGCATCGACATTGTTGTCCATAGCTGTACAAAGTTCATTGGCGGCCATGGTACAAGCATCGGCGGGGCGATTGTTGACTCGGGCAAGTTCGACTGGACAAACGGCAGGTATCCTGATCTGACTGAGCCGGACCCGAGTTATCACGGAGTCAAATACGTAGAGTCATTTGGCGCACTGGCCTATATTATCAAAGCCAGGACTCAGTTCCTGCGTGATATGGGTTCCTGTATGTCACCGTTCAACGCGTTTCTGTTTTTACAGGGGCTGGAAACGCTGCATTTGCGGATGCCGAGACATTCAGAAAATGCGCTGAAGCTGGCACTGTGGCTCGAAAAGCAGAATACGGTTACCTGGGTAAATTATCCAGGTCTTGAATCGCATCCGGATTATACACTGGCGCAAAAATATCTGCCCGATGGCCAGGGGGCGATACTTGGCTTTGGAATTAAAGGCGGCAAAGAAGCCGGTATCAAGTTTATTAACAACGTTAAATTAGCCAGTCACCTTGCCAATATAGGTGACAGCAAAACCCTGGTGATACACCCGTCCAGCACAACACACCAGCAACTTAACGAAGCTGAACAGCTTGCGGCAGGCGTAACGGCCGATTATGTTCGGGCATCGGTCGGTACTGAGCACATTGATGATATAATAGCTGATTTCGACCAGGCGCTAAAAAGCAGTTCTGAGTTTTGAATATTGAGTTTTAAGCTAATGGCAGAAAGTATTGTCAAACAAAAGAGTTATAATTTCGCTCTGCAGATTATAAAACTGTGCGTTCAGTTGCGTAATGCAAAGCATTTTGAGATATCCAGCCAGCTTCTGTGGTCGGGTACAAGTATTGGTGCTAATGTTGAAGAAGCTTTGGCGGGACAAAACAGAAAAGATTTTTTCGCTAAAATGTCTATTGCCTCAAAAGAAGCTAGAGAGACAAATTATTGGTTGCGATTGATAAAAGACGCAAGAATTTTTGATGGACAGGAGAGTCAAAATCTGGTTGAGGCCTCAGAAGAATTGATTAAGATTTTGACCAGTATAGTAAAAACCGGTAACGATAATCGGCAAGATGGGCTGAAAAAAACTAAAAACTCAAAATTAAGGACTCAAAACTAATTATGAGGGAATATACAGATAAACTCAAAGACCATTTTT
>JABMRO010000595.1 GCA_013202635.1 Planctomycetota bacterium | reverse complement strand
TTCGAACCCCTTGGGCACATCTCATTCGTTTTGCTAAGAAGGAGACAGAATATGAAATTTGCAAAGAACTTATCGCTGATAATACTAATTTGCTGCATCATGAGCACAACGTATGCCAAAGATGAAGAATCATTTGAAACGGCACGAAAATCAGCAAAGATAGCCGGCTATTCTCTGAGCAAGACTCAGCGATGGCTCCACGAGGTAGCGCTAAAGCGAATTGACCGGGCGACGGGTCTGTACATCGCAGACGGCAGGTGGAACTATCGTGATACGGCCGCCGACTGCTATCCTTTCCTGACATGGGCGGCATTTATACTTGACTCCGAAGCGCTGAATGGCCCGGTGCGAAATGTTCTTCATGCCGAACAAAAACTCTGCAACCATGTTGATCGAATACCGGTTTCCTACGACTACAAGAACAACAGGAAGATTGTTCCAGATTACGACGAGATGGTCTTTCAAGCTTCTGAGTACGTGAAAGACTGCCTGATTGCTATAGTCGAGGTTACGGGCAAAGATGAGTGGTTCGAGCGGATGAAGGGAATCGAAGAGGATATATGGAAGCACGCCAGGTATGATACCGCGTACGGTAAAATCCCTTCCAAAAACACCGAGGTCAATGGAGAACAAATCCAGGCACTGGTCCGGCTTTACACCATGACAGGCCAAAAAAAGTTTCTTGAGTGGGCCGAACGTCTGGCCGATTACTACCTGCTGTCCGGCAATTTCGTTCCTACACGACTTCGGGATCACGGATGTGAGATTATTGGCGGGCTCGGACTCCTGCTGGGCGTGGAATCAGAACACAATCCTCGGAAGGCGAAGATTTACAAACCGCTCATCAAGAACATGCTCGACGAAATTCTCAGACGCGGTGTCAACGAAGATGGCATTATGTTCGATACGCTGGATAAGCCAGGGAGCCGCTTGAGCGATGGCTGGGGCTACAACTACGTAACCTACCTATGCTACGACATGGTAGCGGCCGAACCGGTGTATCGGGACAGGATTGTGCGGACACTTGGCAATTTAGAGAAGACGAAATACAAGAACTATCGTTGGGAGGGGAATTCGATTGACGGTTTCGCCGACTCGATCGAAGGAGGGCTCTACATCATGAATCGCTACCCCGTCCCCAAAGCGCTGGCCTGGGCCGATAGTGAGATGGCCGCGAACGTGGTCTATTCCGACAATCCGCTGGCAACGGCGCCGCTGTGGGGTACGATGAAGTTACAGGCCAATGGGGTGCGGACAACGCTGATCCACGCATTGATGCATACCCGCGGATTGATTGCGCGACCTTGGCGCAAAGATCTGATGCTTGGAGCAAGTGAAACTGAAGATGGCCTTAACATCGTGATGAAAGCCGTCGAGGATTGGTCGGGACGGCTGGTGTTCGACATTCCTCGTCACCGTGAATACATGGGTTTTAAACGTGACTGGCCGCGAATGAATACCATGCCCGAATGGTTCACCGTAGAATTTAATAAGAAATACACTGTCAAGAACGTTGCCAATGGAACCGAAAAAACATACACTGGAAAACAACTCCACGAAGGCCTGCCCGTTGAGCTGGTGGCCGCAGAAGAAAGACTTCTGCGAATAAAATAGTAATTGTGCGATTTTGGCTGCGGATCGCAGAACCAAATACTCGAAACGATGCGGAAAACAACGCGCTTTAGTTTACCGGTTATACAAAAGGAAAGGAGGCTTCTCAATATGAAGTCACGTTGGTTACGAATAACACTCATGGCTGTTCTCTTTGGTTGTAGTTCCTGCATAATGGGCCAGAGGGATGACTCAAAATCCATCAAACATTCCCCTGCAGATGTAGAGGCAGACAGAGCGGCTTTGCAGGAGGATTTCCTGAAACTTCGTTTTGGCCTGTTTCTTCACTTCAACATGGCTACTTATGTCAATCGCGAATGGGCCAACGGACATGAAGATCCTGCGCTTTTCAAGCCCGACAGACTGAATTGCGGGCAATGGGCAGAGGTCGCCCGTGCGGCCGGCATGAAATACGCCGTGCTGACCGTCAAGCATACCGGCGGTTGGTGTCTCTGGGACAGTGACTATACCAAACACGACATTAGCAGCTTCATCAACTACAAGAACGGCAAGGGTGACATCGTCCGTGAGTTTGCCAACGCCTTCCGTGCCCGCGGACTCAAAGTCGGGTTTTACTACTGTTTCCCCGGTGATTTCTCGAATCCCGGATACGGCAGCGCAGTTCCCGAAGGCCGGCCGGATCTTCACGGATTACCTCCGGAAGCCGCGGGAGACTACATCGGATTCATTAAGAAGCAATTGACAGAGCTGCTGACCAACTATGGCCGGATCGACCTGCTGTGGATCGACCAGTACAGCAACAAGTACACCAGATCGCGATGGCAGGAAATTCAGACACATATCAAATCGTTACAACGACGCTGCCTGGTTATCGGTAACAACGCCCACAATCTCAAAGATTCCGACGTGTATAGTTGTGAATTTCCCTGGGACCCCAAGAGTATGCCACCGGAAGAAAATACGATGCCCGGAGAGGTTTGCGATAAAATCTCGCGCACATGGTTCTGGAACACAGCCGACACTCCTGAACACGCAAAAGACGCACGGGAAATCGTCAATATGCTCAAGCTCTGTAATGAGAGAAATGCCAACTATCTGCTCAACGTCCCTCCGGACAGGAATGGTCTGATCTCCGGCGTACACCTGGAGCGTATGCAGGAGGTCACAGCATTGTTGAGCACCACCCCAGGCAAAATGAACAGGAAATAAGGACAGAGCTCTATGGTCTCCATCCGAATGAACGGAGATTGTAAGTCTTATATGAAAATCATATAATCATCAGTTTAACATGGAAGGATATTATATTTAGCGGATTCAACTCATAAGTGCAACTGAGTCGCCAAAATTATGGTGAGCTGTTATACTCTCTCACTGGATTTTGGTTACCTCAGATAAGGAACACTTATGAGAGAGTACAGACAAC
>JABMRO010000594.1 GCA_013202635.1 Planctomycetota bacterium | reverse complement strand
CGTCGAAAGCACTTCTCAAGACGATATTGCAGGACTTATGGTTAATGATGTGATTGAAGCAGTCAATGGCCAAAGAGTTGTAACCATTGATGATTTTGTAAAAGTGATGAACAAAACCAGTCTGGTAAATGGAATATCTCTGGATGTTTATCGACAGGGCCGACGAGTTAACCTGATCCTTAAAAGTTAAAAACAATTGGTATAAAATATGGCAAAGACAAATAATACAAACGGGGAAGTATGTGCCCGAAAAACGCTGGGTCCATTGCTTATCGCAATATCAGTGCTGATTATTGTCACCATTGTCCTGGCCTTTTACTTTTCAGACGAAATACGGCAAAGTAAAAAAAATAGAGGCCAAATGCAAATAGGCGGGTTTAAGGTGGCCGGTCAGATGGGGCAAATCCCAAAAATCACGGCTAAACCAATGGCTTTCGTTCCGCCCTGGCATGGGAAACAGAGCCCTGATACCGTGACCGGTGCCACGCCAAAAATAATGTCCTTCAATCAGGCCATCAGCATCATTTCACCATCGGTGGTAGGAATCAATACATCCGGAGGCCAGCAGCAAAGTGCTTCCGGTATCATTGTTCATCATCTTGGGTACATCCTTACCAACAATCATGTTGTTAAAGGAGCAAATAATATTGTTGTTACACTTCACAATGACCGGGTATTCAAAACCTATCCGGCCCAGATATTTGAAAGCAGGCCGGACCTTGACCTGGCTATTATAAAGATAACACAAACCGGCAATGAAGTATTGTCACCTGTGCCGCTGGGTGATTCAGACAAGATATATATTGGACAGCAGGTACTGACAATTGGCAATCCGTTTGGTTTGTCGCAGAGTGCTTCGTCTGGAATTATCAGTAATACTAATCGGACTCTTACTACAGGAAATAAAACATTTGACGGCCTGATTCAAACCGACGCTTCGATTAATCCAGGCTCCAGCGGTGGCGCCCTGGTTAATCCACAGGGTGAGGTGATAGGTGTCAATACCGCTATCTATTCGACTACACAGTCTTTCAGCGGTATCAGTTTTGCAGTTCCTATCAACCAGGCAAAGAGAGCTTTTCCTGATTTGATAGAAATAGTTCAATCGCCCTTAGCCATACCAAATACACAGACAGCCAAGGCCGGCACGAATCAATTCGGGGCTTCTGTACCAGCTGGTATGAACCTCCAGATGATGGCGGCTAAAAGCACCGCAAGACCGAGATGCTGGCTGGGGGTATCCTCCTTTCCGGTCGATAGCGTCGTGGCAAGAGAGCTGGATTTGCCGACCCATCACGGAGCCCTGGTAAATCGTGTTGTTGGAAATTCTCCTGCGGCAGAGGCCGGCTTGATGAGGGGAGATATGATTTTAAGGTTTGATAATAGAAGGGTCAAAGATGAAGAAATGCTCTGGGGATATCTGCAGGGCAAGAATGCCGGTGATAAGGTAAAGATTGCCGTGCTCAGAAAGGGTAACAAGGAAATTTTCGTTGTTACACTGCAACCCGAGCAGCAGAATGTTAGCGCAACATTTTCCCCATCGCCCCAGGGAACTCAGGTACCGCAAGGGGCGACGGTACCGGCTGCCACTGGAACATTGCCCTCGCCCCGCGAGCAGAACGCCGCAGGAAAGAAGTTTATCGAAGGACACTGGCTGGGGCTGGAGGTAATCCCGCTGACTGCGGAACTGGCCACCGAATATCAGATTCCGAAAGGGCAAACCGGCGTACTGGTTGACGAGGTTACGCTTGAGGCCGCTGAATCCGGCATTTTGGCTGGCGATATGGTCCAGTCCATCAGCGGTTTTCCTACACCTGATCTGGAGACGTTTTTCCTGGCTACACAACGCGAGCGCGTACAGGAAGAAAAGCGGGCCCAGGTGGGAATCAGCCGTCGGGGCAAAAAGATGTCATTTGTTATGACCGCCCGAAACGCGAAAATGCTGGGCTTCGCTCAAATGGAGGCGGCACAGCCCATCCAGCCGGGGGCACTACGACCGCATCGCTACATGGGCTCGTGCACCGACTGCCACATTTTCATGAAGACCGGAGGCCAACTGGCCACTGACGCCGGTGATATACTTCCTAATCCGCCGCCAATAACAAAAAACGCAAAGGCCCCGCATCGTTATCGCGGTCAATGCGCTACGTGCCATACTATCAGATAAGAAATGGAAGGACATATTGGCAATTGAGACGGGAGTAATGGCAGGTAACATGATCATGATTAAGAAGGATGATAAACCAGTTAATGATATTGAATCGTTTGAAGAGGCAATCAAATCCGATTAACCGAGACCGCAACGTATGGTAGTAAGAGTTGACGAAAAATGCAAGAAATGCGCCGATCATGCAATATGGATTTGTATGGGTTCGAATATTTTCCTATGCGCATTAAAAGGAGTTATAGGTTACTTTACCGGCTCTTTGGCGTTGATGGCCGATTCCCTACATTCCGGCGCCGACGTGTTGGACGCTATAGTCGCGATGATTGCGACTCGGATCGGAAATAAACCACCCGATGAAAAACATCCCTATGGTCACGGTAAAACCGAATTTATGGGTGGTGTATTTATTGGAATAGTGCTACTTGCGGGGGCATCGTCGATAACGATTAATGCACTTATCCATTTGTTCAGAAATGTCCCACAACCTCCTCCGCACTTTATCGCAATATTTGCGGCATTGATTTCAATCGCGGTCAATGAAATGCTGTTCCGTAGGGCCAGTTGTGCAGCTAAACGTGTAAACAGTGCAGCGATTGAAGCCGAGGCCTGGGACAATCGCGCCGACTGCTTCTCCTCGATGCCTGTGCTTTTTGGTGTATTAGGCGCCCAATTTGGTTTTACCAAGCTGGATCCGTTGGCCGCGCTGCTTGTCGGTATTCTCGTGGGCAAAGTGGGATTTGAGTTGCTGAGCAAGAATCTGCACGGCTTGATGGATATGCCTTTACATTCCGATGAAATCAAACGTATCAAAAAACTTGTGGTAGCTACTGCCGGCGTCGAGGATATAGTTCACCTCAGAACGCGGGGAATGGGACGGCATTACATGGCGGATATGCAAATTCTGGTGAAACCAAGAACCAGCGTTAAGAAAAGTAACGTCATTGTCGCAGAACTAAAAAACACTTTACAGCGTGAGATAAAACATCTGGAAGACATAACGATCGTCTGCAGAGCTGACGCGGAAAAACAAACTCTCTAAATATGCGAACAAAAGATATTAAATCCTGGATAAAGGTTCTGTCGATATTCTTTCTTGTGATACTTGCCTGTATCGTCTGGGAGAGGTTTACTTCTGTGACAATCGAGCCCGTTGACACACAGCAGGTTTATGACCCGAAACCGGCGCTTGCACAGGTATCGCCAAGCGTTGTTAGTATGTGGGCCATAAAGCAGAACGGGCTGGAAACACATATCAACGTAATCGGTTGCGGGCTGATTGTTGATTCGCGAGGGCTTCTCCTTACTTCGGCAACCTTAACGAATGATATCGAGTCTCTCTATGTAATCGACGGCAAAAATAGAAAATATCAGGCCAGTGTAATCGCAACTGACAAGAAAACCCAGTTGACCTTACTCAAAGTAGATTCCATCAACAACGAACAGCCCCGGATATTTGAAGCTGCTCAATTAGCGGATTTCAAGCGGGTCAAAAGAGGCGATACCGTTTTTGTTTTAGGCAGCAGAAGGACTCCTGACAGTTGGGAATTGACGGCAAAAACCGGCAGAATTACCGACCCTTACCAATCTTTGCTAATCAAAAAAGTCAGATACCGTGATTTGATTCAAACTGATGTGCCGCTGACATCGGAAAACGCGGGCGGCCCATTGGTTAACCTTGAAGGAGAAGTCCTCGGATTTGCTCTGCCTTTTGTCCGGCCAGAGGGTGGCCCTGCTACCTTTAGTTATGCCGTTGGAGTTAATCAGGGCAAGAATTTCCTGGCACGCTTACCGATTCCTCAGTGGGCTGAAGGGACAGCCGAGCCGATATGCAGTTGGTTGGGAGCGGAAATGCTGCCGGCCAATCCGATGATTGCAACAGGGCTTTCCGGGCCGAACGGACATGGGGAAGTAATTAACAGCATCCAAAACAATTCACCCGCTGAGCATGCCGGCTTGAAACGCGGTGATGTCGTCATGGACATCAATGGAAAAAAAATAACAAACAAGTCATCTTTTGATGAAACAGCTCTGGGGCTGTGCCAAACGAACAAAACCAGGCTTCGAGTTCTCAGAAAGGGAAGGATAAAAACTCTTACCCTCAACTGGAATAAACCCATATATGTCCAGTCCGGAGGCGGTTCTTTGGCGGAAGTTGTGCTGGTGGTGCTGATTTTTTCGCTTATGTATTATTTCGTGTACAAAAATGTCTTTGACCGCGTTGTTCTGTTTGTGCTCGGTGCGATAGTAGTTGCCATAACCGGCCATCATCTGGGTTTTTATGAGCAGGACCAAATGGCATCCGCGCTGCTTGAGAAGCTTGATGTCCTTCTGTTCATAGTGGGAATGCAGCTGGTTACCGGTGTTTTGGATGAGGCCGGAGCCCTGAAGTACTTAGCCAAAAAAATAACCATCGCTACCGGTGGTAATTCCTGGCGGGTAATGTGGCTTTTCTGCCTGGTTACATATGCGTGCTCCATGGTTGTCAACAATCTTACTACAATTATGCTGATGGCGCCGATGGTTTTGAGCTTGTCCAAATATCTGAATTGTAATCCCAAGCCTTTCCTGATTAGTATGATCATCGCCTCCAATCTTGGCGGAGCTTCCACTATGGTCGGCGATTTCCCCAATATACTCATCGGTACCGAGACGGGACTGCCTTTCTATCAGTTTACCTCTTATATGCTTCCGATTTGTCTGCTGGAACTGTTTGTTCTTTTGGCATATTTACGCCTCGCCCAACCTTCATTATTTAAGGCCACTGTGCCTTTGCACTCGTTATCAGCGGATGGGTACCCGAATTTCGAACCGCTTGATGAAGATTGGCCTGAATTATCCGACCCGGCTGACAAAGCCGCAGACAATAACATTCTGCTTAATACTATAGGCGACCGCTTGCCCAAAACGATAAAAAGCCGGGACACTTTAAGGCGGGGGCTGATTATTCTCACGATAGTTATCGTGGGATTTCTGCTCTCGGATGTTCTGAATTGGTCACCGGCTGTCATTGCTATAGCCGGCGGAATTATTGCTCTTGTCTTCGGAGGCTGTGAGCCGTTCAGCCTTTTGCAGAAAGTAAGTATCAGGGATATATTGTTTTTCTCGGGTCTTTTTATTCTTGTAGGAGCAGCCGAAGCCTCCGGCACCATCGGCTATCTATCAGGGGCCATCGTACGTATGTCTTTCGGTAATACACTTGTATTGTGTCTGCTGCTGATGTGGGGTGGTGCATTTGTTACCTGCTTTCTCAATGCAGGGCCGACTACCGCCCTGTTTCTGCCGATAGTGCTTTCCTTTAGGAGTTCCGCACCGCACAGTCTTTACTGGTGGTCGCTTTCACTGGGTGTCTGTGCCGGCTCAAGCGGAACTCTTGTGGGAGCTACCGCCGGCAGTGTTACCGCAACCATGAT
>JABMRO010000593.1 GCA_013202635.1 Planctomycetota bacterium | reverse complement strand
GAGCGCACGGATCACACCCGTGAGGCCACAGGTTCGAATCCTGTATCGCCCATTTTTTTTGGCAATTTCGAAATCCAGAATTCGACGTTCGGAAATTTCTGTTGAGGCGTTTTTGGATAATCCGACAAAAAAGCATATCCGGCTGACCAGAATCCAGAAGCTCATCGGCGACAGGATGTTAAAGTCCAAGCAGAGCAAGCCCTGTTTTTACGTTAGCATGAAAGCGGATATTACCGAGCTTATGGCCATGAGGCCTAAACTTAGAAAATCGTTCGGTGTTAAAATAACAACGAATGCCTTCTATATCCATGCTCTGGGCCTGGCAGTGCAGAGGTTTCCTCTAACTGTGGGGAGATTTGACGGTAACAGGATAAGTATTGCCGAACGCATTAATGTCGGCTTTGCGGTTAATGCCCCGCAGGGTCTTGTTGTGCCCGTGGTGAAAGATGCCGGGGGAAAAACATTGCCGGAAATTGCCGGCGAGGAGGCATTGCTGACTTATAAAGCGCGTGATAATCAATTGACACTTGAGGAAATAGAAGGTGAAACCATAGCGTTGAGCAATCTTGGAGCGTACGGCATAGATTGTTTTCTTGGAATCGTACCGCCGCCGACCAGCACTATATTAGCGGTTGGTAATGCGATTGCCACCCCGGTGTATCGGGGCGAAAATGGAAAAATAATGGTACGAAAGATAATCAGCCTTTCTCTGGCGGCAGACCGGAGAGTTATAAACGAAATTTATGCGTCCGAGTTTCTCAGTTTCATTACGGAAGAGCTGCAAAACCCGCAACGTTTGATTTGACGGAAAACTTAAGCTTTATTTTTCAGCAAAAAGAACAGGAGCTATTCTACCTGATAATGGTTTATAAAATTTTGCTGCCTGATTTTAGGAACACAGGTTACACTAAGGCCGGTGTGAAAAAATGCAGGTATTTTTTGTTTCAGAAAGCGCAGTAAGGAGTGAGAAAAATGAACAGGTCTATTAGAATTATCCTTGTTTATGTTGTCATTGCGATAACGTTAACAGTAACGGCTCAGGATGGAAGGGCGGTTAGCTTGTATAAAATCGAGCCGTTATGGTCGGGTGGTGTTCCGGGCGCTAAAGGCAGCGCGGACGGCGACAAACCTACGTTGACGATTTACCTGCCGCCAAGGGGAAAAGCGACCGGAGCCGCTGTGGTTATTTGTCCCGGCGGTGGTTACGGACACCTGGCTATGGACCATGAAGGACATCAAATAGCACGGTGGCTCAATTCGTTCGGTGTTGCGGGTTTTATTCTTAAGTACCGCCATCGCAACAGCGGTGCCGGTTATGGTCATCCGGCGCCGTTACAAGATGCTCAACGGGCTCTCAGAATGGTTCGCGGTCGGGCTAAAGAATGGAACGTTGATCCCGGCCGAATCGGGATTCTCGGTTTTTCGGCGGGGGGACACCTGGCGTCGAGCGCGGGTACGCATTTCCAAAATCGCTACAACGACGCAAAGGACTCAATCGATAAATTCAGTGCCGTACCTGACTTTATGATACTTATTTATCCGGTCATCTCATTTACCGAATGGTGCGCTCACAGCGGCTCCAGACGGAATTTATTAGGTAACAATCCCGATGAGGGACTTGTTGAGAATCTTTCCAACGAAAGGCAGGTAACGGCCCATACGCCGCCCACTTTTTTGGTGCATGGCAATGATGATACGGGCGTACCGCCGGAGAACAGTATCTTTTTTTATCTTGCTTTGCGAAAGGCCAAAGTTCCGGCTGAGATGCACATCTACGAAAATGGAAGACATGGGTTTGGACTTGGTCAGCAGCACGGTGCCGTATCAAGCTGGCCGGTTCGCTGTGCCGAGTGGATGCGTGGACAGGGGCTTTTGGATAAGAAAAAAAGTAGTGGTGAGTGAAAAATAGTCTTAGCCTTGTTGAGCTTAAGCCTGCATCTAATCAGGTACGAGATAAAGGCTCCAATTACAGGCCGTTAAACGTGCCTTTTCAACTAATATTTTACTTTGCTCTGCATTATACTGCATTGTACTGAACTCCATTGAGTCGAGTTCCGCTTAGTTTTCCGCCAAGTTTACTCCGTCCCGGTTGCTTTGTGTTTCGTGAAATTCGGCAAGCTGTTTATCGCAGTAGCAACCTGGCCTTTTAACGTGTGAGTATATAAACCCATCGTCAAATTTATATCTTTATGCCGCATAATAGTTTGAATGGTTTTCGGATGTACACCTTTGTCTGCAAGGAAAGTGCCGCAAGTGTGGCGCAGGCTGTGAAAGTTCAATTTGCCTCTGTTGTTCTCAACCTCAATACTTCCCGCCTTGCAATCGGCCCGGATCATATCGGCGGTATGCAGTCCTAACTCAAAAAGTATCACGTTAGGCATTTTGTTGGCAATATGCTCTTTGAAAAGTTTGGCTGTACCAACTGAAATTGTTTGTGTGGCATCATCACTATTCTTGGTGTTCTGGCCCTTGACAAAGACGGTGTTATTCTTGAAGTCGAACGAAGCAGGCGTTATGGCCTTTAGTTCGCCACGTCGTAAGCCGCTTTCTACTGCCAGGACATAAAGCAGGTATCTTTGGTATCCGCTCAAACCGTAAAGCGTGGGGCCTCTTTTTGCCGCTTCCAGCAACTTTTGAAATTCGTCCTGCTCAAAAGCCCTTGCGTTGTACTTAGGCGCTCTTTTAGTGTGTATGCTCGGCACTTCTGTTGCTCTCTTTTCTCTGACCATCCAAAGACTGAATCGCCGGAAAGTGCCAATATAATAATTGGCCGTCTTTATCGACAAGCCCTTTTCTCTGAGCTTTCCAAGATAATTCTCTATATCACTTGCCCTGACTTCCGACCAAAAATTAAAACCGCAACCCTGTATGATTTTCATCAAATAAGACTTGGTTTGCTTTGCGTGCTTTTCTGCTGACCTGCTCTGAATGGTCGCTACAAAATCGCTTATATGCTCGCTTAGTGGTTTGCTTGCCTCAGCCCTGCTTGCGTCCAGAAGTCCAACCTCTATAAACCTCTTTTGGAACTTGCTCGGTATTTGCTCAAGCCAGCGTGTCATCTGTGGGTCTGGCGACAACCCGGCCACTTTATAGCTTATCAATTTTTGAATCTGCTGGCCGAGTGCTTCAGTTGCCGCCTTATCCGGGAAGCCGGCAAAACGCCTGACAATTTCGTTGTGATCGCGCAATTCAATCCACCACTTGCCCACCTCTTTCCACTTACCTCGCTTGTCTTTGAATTTCGGCTTGTAGGTCCTCATCGTTCTACCCTTTCAAAAAAAGAAAGCTCGCCGGAGTGAGACCCAATGCGAAGATTGGCTCCTTTGAGCTTTCCTGTTTTCTTTGGATTGCATTGAGTCTCAAATGTATAATACGACACTTTCCCCCCAAAAGTCAAGGAAAAAACAGGCGACATTGAAAAATTATTTATCATCCTAATTCCTATTGGCTCCAACTGCTTTTTTTATTTCCTGCCATTGCTCCCGGGCCGGACATCCTGCATCTACCCAGGCGTCCAGTTCTTTCCTACTCCACAAAGTACGTTTGTTGAGTCTGCGCGGTAGGGGGATTTTTCCAGACGAATGTAGGCTGTAGTACAATCGCTCACTGATTCCCAGCAGCTTTGCCGCATCCTTCGCAGATAATAGTAATTGATTATCTACCATAAGCCAAATCTAACCCCCTGGTCGGCTTTCTACTTGATTTAATGCTCCGCTTCTACAATCATGCCCTACCGGACAGGCATTGTTTCGCTCCAACTGTAAACATTCGTTGCAGATTATCTCAACCTCTCCGCTTGGGCCGAGCCTCATCGTGCCAGTATTCGCGGCAATCCACTTATGACAACAGCAACAGAAATCTATATCACTCATTGTTTGCGTCCTCAGATATGCCGTCAAATAACCCGGGGCCAGAGCCGAGGCCAGACTCGCTCTCAGGCGGTTTATTCTCTTGCCCTTGGTCCAGAGTACCCTTGCGGAGCTGGTTGTAATCCCGGATCGCCTTCAAAACCCGCTCTCTATGGAATGAATTGTCAATCAACAAACTACTTTTCTCATTCATAGTTTGCCCCTGCAAAATGCCGTTTTCTGGCAGCCGAGCCTCTAACTCTGCCCGGTCTGTTTGAAAGAAAACCATCATCCGTAGAAGCCGCCATCTTTCGCCTTTGGCGTTCCATCCGGGCTTTTATAACCAACATTACTTCTGGAAGAATTTCACCTATTCTTTGTGGTTCTGACATATTGTCACCTGTTTAATATCTCTCCATTAAATTTCCAAACGAAACATACTTCTCATCAAAATTCAATTCCAACTCACCTGTCGGCCCGTTGCGGGATTTGGCAATCTGGAATATGCCTGTGTTGGTTTTATTGTAGTCATCTTCGCCTTTATGATACCAATCAGGACGATGTAGCAGGATACCCACATCGGCATCCTGCTCAATACTGCCGCTCTCTCGTAAATCACTGAGCTGCGGCTTGTGGCTCATTCGATGCTCAACTTCACGGTTCAATTGTGATAAAACAATTATCGGGATTTCTGCCCCTCGCGCCGCGGCCTTCAACTGTCTGCTTATCGTGGTTATTTCTTGTTGCCTGCTCTCCTTCTTCCCCCCTGCCTCCATCAACTGCAAATAATCCACTATCGCACAGTCCACTCCATCCCTGTGCTTAAAAGTCATAAGACTTACTCTGAATGATTCCGGTGTTAATTGAGAAATGTCCTTTATATGGATATTGTATTTGTTAAGCGTATCGGCGGCCCTGGCAAGCTCGGTCACGTCCTCGGGGCTATACCGTTGTTGACGTACCTTGTGAGCATCAACCCTCGCTATCGAACAAATCATCCTTTGGACAAGTTCCTCTTTTGTCATCTCAAGGCTGTAAATAACAATGGCCTTACCCTCTCGCGCTACATTCAAAGCAACATCAATCGCCCAGGCCGTTTTACCCATAGACGGTCTGGCAGCTACTATGCAAAGATTGCCGGGACGCAAACCCCCTAAATGCCAATCCATTTTTGAGAAGCCTGTACTAAGGCCGGATTTTTCTTCCAACAATCCCTCGAGCGCATCCTGCGTAACATCTTTAACCTGATACACGTCCGGGGTAATCTCAATCGGCGTCAGACTTGATGAAAGCTCTTGTATCCGTTCTATCTTTCCGTCTGGCTGATCTGAATTGAGCGCCGCTTCGTATATTGACTCTCCAATTTTAATCACTTCCCGGTTCTTTGCTTTACGTTTTACAATCTCAACAAAATAGTCAAGGTTCGCTGCGGAAGTGAGCGTTTCGACAAGTTTCGGCACATAGACATCAACTCCGCCAAGTGGTTCTAATTCGTCCCCTTGCTTTAACTTTTCTCTTAAAACAACTGCATCCAGTTTCGATGTTTTGCTGTAAATATCACAGATAGCCCTGTAGATTTCTTCGTGTTCGGGCAGGTAAAAATCTTCAACATCAAGTTTGCTGATTACTTCACCTATTCGGCCAGGCTCTCTATTACCGAGTATTATCATGCTACCAAGTAAACCTGCCTCGGCCTCGCGTGAGCAAATATCATTCTGTTTAACTTGTTTCATTTCGTACCCCCACAAACCACCTGTAACCGCCGGATTTCTTCGCGGTCTTTTGCCGTCCTGTTCGGTTCGGGGATTTTTAATAAACCGTCAAGGCTTCTCTTTAGAAATTCTTTGCTCGGCTCATCGTTCTCGAATTTCACGATACGCTCTGGCTGTTGCTTGTAATCTGACTTAGCTAAATATTGTTCTTCAATGAAATTATCCGGCTTGAAACGATACCACTTCCGCGCGGCCTGTTTGTGTTTTTCTTCGCCGACTGTTAAAAATACAGGCAAACTCCATTTATGCGTCCAAAAGTAATTTATACCGAGCAGTACCTTCGCGTAGTTGTCAATAGCACCGCAAATATCCTCTACTGAGTAGTCTTTCAATGCCCAGGCAATAGCTTCTTTGGCATCTTTGTTTACTGTTCCATCAGATTTAAGTTTATGGCTGTGCCAGGTTATCTTAGTATTCTTTCCATCTTTCAGCTTCGAGATTGATTGACCTTTGTATGTATTCCAGTGGTTGAAAATATGAAGAAGACTATTCTTCTTATTATCATTGTTACCATTATTACCATTATTGTATATGCACGGTGTTGTAACGGTGTTGTCCGGTGTTGTAACGGTGTTGTCCGCTTTGTATGCTTCGGGGTTCTGGTAAAACTCGTATTTACAAATACTTATGTGTGTTCCATAGGTGTCCGGTATTAGCTTTATACGCTCTTGTTCTTTTAATTTTTCGAGCATCCGAGCTACTTTGGGCCGAGACCACCTGCGAATTGCTTTCTGTTCATAGTATTGATTGTCCTCGGCGATATTGCTTAAGCTGGTTACAAGCTCCCCTCGCTTGACCTCAAAACCACTGAAGCGTTTTGGTTTTTTGTCGTGACGAGCCTCAATGAGTAGGTACAGAAACAGCTTGAATATGTCCGGGCTGTCCTGCCAGATTGCGGATTCCCTGATAACTCGCGCCAATATGACATATCCGTTCCGAATTACATTCTTTTTTGTTTTTGCCTTCTTCATTCTCTTATGGGCCTTCGTGTTTTCTTGTTACTTTTTGACCTTCAGCTTAGCCCTTCTATAAATTTCATAGCTTCGGGGTCTTTGCTGTAGTCTTTATAGAGGCCGCGAAAAAATAGGTATTCTCGCTGCTGTCTTGTCTTTTTGCGTGGTTTCATTTTCTACTCATCGCTGTTTGCTCATTCAAAGCCCTGCCATAAGCAGCCTCAGCATAAAGCAATGCCTCTGCTGCGTTTTGTGCCGCAACCAATATTTCTTCTTTAATAGCAAGGCATTCCTCAACAGTGACGGCTTTGTCTAATCGTGCCCGCATAAGTCCACAATAGCCGGAATGGGAAAATCGCTCCAAAGCTTCTCTCATATCATCGTTGCTTATATCAGGCACAACAGTAATAAGTACATCTTTCATATCAAGTTTCTTAATTGCCATTAGCCTGTCGTGGTCGCAGATATTTTGGTATTTGCCATCCCATAGCCTCACAGCAGTTACCCAATAACAGCCAATGTGTTTAATGGTGTTTATCCATGGATTTTCAGTGGAGGTGCCGCCGCCGGTGCCGCCGGGGTAATCACCAATGAAGGGATTCGGTTCGATCTCTTTGGCGTCAACAGTCGTGTGGATATTCGCTGCTTTTGCCGGCCTCAGAAGTTTATACGCTCCTGTCAAATCGGAAACACTTTCCGTTTTGAGCTGGTGCCGGCGCCGGTAGCAGTTCATATAACTGCGAGCCGTCCTGTCAGTAAATGGTAAATTAGTTGCTATCCAGCGCCCGAACTCTCCATGTTTTAAGCCGGCTTTCTGCTCAATAAGCAATTCGCCGATTCTTATGGCTTTGTCCAGGCTTACTTTGAGGAAACCACTTATCTCGTTGTGAAGGGAAATGATTTCCTCTTTGCGTGATTTTTCGATAATCATAATCCCTCCACTTCCTTTCGCAAACGCCGTCCATCTCGCAAGCCCTTTTTTATGCGCTGCTTCTCATCCGGCGTACTGGCTGCGAGTAGTTGCTTGATTTGCCATTCACGTTCTCGCCTTGTCTGTTTTTTATTCAACATCAGATTGCCCGCCTAAGTAAAACCTCGAAAACTGGCCAGAATCCCTCATTTTCCTTTTCTCCGAATAGCAGAGCTTGACCGACGACAATTTTCGAGTATTTTTTTGTTGACAGACTTGTGGGGCTTTGATATCTTTGGCGATGAAGTTTTTTCCGTCCTGCCGGGTCGCCGTCGAAAATCGCCCCGGCTTTTTTTGTTGATATTAATTTCCTGCACATTTTGTAATCCCTTCTAATGATTTTCTAATTGACGTGACTTGCCGCCAAGTAAAAAGCCTGATGTTGCCAATACGTGAAGTTGGGCCTATATTGTCTTTGGCGACTACATAATTCACCCGCTCCGGTTTCTCACTTAGTATCCCGGCGATTTGTCGAACAGTTAAGAGGTTTGTGTTTGACATCGTTCAAATCTCCATAAATACAAATACCTTAAAAACATCATTCATAGATGGAATCGCTCAATTCAGGTTTAGCGTTTTATGAAGAAATGAAGTTAAGTTTGGGGATGATATATACTTATGAGAAATGAAAAAAATTTAGAAAATCGCTTTAATCGCTCCTGAGTCGCTAATCAGTCGCTTTTGTCGTTGCTTTACAAAGGTTTTTCTTTTGCCAACTTTGTTAATTTGATACCGACTTGACTGCCGCCACTTATTTTTACAGAAGGCTCAAGCCAATATAACCCTTTACTTGCTTTAACAATTTGATGATATGCTTCCTTGCCAATTTGTCGCCTTAACATGTCAATCGCGCTTTTCCAATTCACAAGTCCATCTTTTTGAGGAGTTACCTTGTTTTGCCGTTTATTATCAACCAATGTTTTAAGAAATCCCCAGGCCGGTTCACTTGTAATCAGGTGCTTATCTTCCCCAATAATGAGAGTTCTTTCTGCAAGGTCAATCTCTGTGTAGGGATTTACAGTCTTTGTTGGCTTCCGTTCTCCGCCTGCGCCTTTAGCCTTTTCCTCTTTATGCCTGCCGTCTGCTACCTTCTCTAATGATTCGGCAAAGTTTCTCAGTGCCTTACGACAATCATTGTCGCTATCTTTTAGTGACGGCAGCTCTACGATTAATTCTGGATTGTTCGGCAAATACTTCCTTGTGTTTTTTTGACGGCTTCTTACAATATCCCGATACATTTCATACAAACTCTCAATTTCACCACAGCGATAGGGGTCTCGCAATACATCTTTAATGCCTCTTGCAAGAATCTCATTATTTCTTAATACATCATCCGGTTTAGCTTGTCTTATTTTGATAGGACGCCATATAATAACACCTGGGGAGTAGGGGCAAAAATGGAGAAAGTATCGGTAGATTGCTGGTTTCTTTCTGTGTGCTTTATACAGAGTTTTCTTTTTCTTTACCATTTTTCAATTCCAGCAATAAGAAGCAGGCCCCGGCCTGTGCGGGACCGGGGCTTGCCTTATGTCCTTACAAATTCTTACTCCAAACGGCTAACTCACAACAAATGCCGGTCATCAAGATTTCCTCATTCGATAAGGAGTCGTTTGGATTCTTTGCCCTGTTGATAATCTCTGCTCTGTATTCGTTCTCTATTCGGTGGG
>JABMRO010000592.1 GCA_013202635.1 Planctomycetota bacterium | reverse complement strand
GCGCTAATGAAGAGCCTTTTGGGCAAACGCCCGACGGCAGGCAGGTTGTTTTGTACACATTGACTAATACCAGCGGCATTAGAGCCAGGATTACCAATTACGGCGCCATTTTGGTTTCACTGGAAGTCCCGGACCGCCAGGGCAATCTTGCCGATGTTACTCTCGGTTATGATAATCTGCCCGACTACATCGAACGCGGCGCTTTTTTCGGAGCGACCGTCGGGCGATACGCGAACCGTATCGGAGGCGCGAAATTCGTGCTCGACGGCACCGAGTATAAATTAGCAACGAACAACGGGCCGAACCATTTACACGGCGGTGTAAAAGGATTTGACAAAGTAGTATGGAAACCGGAGGACGTAAGGGCCGAGAGCCAAAAAGCATTAGTGAAGATGAGCTATATCAGCGAGGACGGCGAAGAAGGATACCCCGGCAATATGGCGTGCACCGTCACTTATACCCTGACAGAAGATAATGAGCTGAAGATCAGCTACGAGGCCGAGACGGACAAAACCACCGTGGTAAACCTGACGAATCACAGCTACTTCAACCTTGCCGGCCAGGGGACAGGGGACGTTCTCGCCCATGAGCTAACGCTCAATGCCGATAAGTACACCGTATTTGACGAAGGCCTGATACCCACGGGCGAAATCAAAAGCGTAAAAGGCTCGCCGCTGGACTTTACCTCGGCGATGTCTATTGGTTCTCGAATCGGGGAGGTTGGAAGCGGCTACGACAACAATTACGTTCTCAACGGCGGCGGAGGCAAGCTCGCCTTGTGCGCCGAGGTGTATGAGCCAACCAGCGGGCGAGTGATGGAAATCCATACCACCGAACCGGGCGTTCAGTTCTATACCGGCAACTTCCTGAACGGCTCCATAATCGGCAAGGACGGCAAGGTGTATAAGAAGCATTACGGGTTCTGCCTGGAAACGCAGCACTTTCCGGATTCGCCCAATAAACCCAACTTCCCGTCTGTTGTTCTTCTTCCGGGCCGTAAATATACGACGGAAACCGTACACAAATTCTACACAAGATAAGCTTGAAGCTGTCGATTGGTGACAATTCAGAGATACTGCGGCATCTCAGGTAAGACAGATTTTGTCACCCGGCTTTATTTGCGGTATCTGATTCAGCTTTTCTTTGACGTCCTCTTTTTGCAGTGCGAAGCCCGGGGTGATTTCAAGTACGCAATCAATTGAGCCGTCGGTCTTTTTAGGAATGTTTAGGCCTGCTGATTCGAGCCAGCGGGCGGCACGGTCAACCATCATTTTTTTTGTTGATTCGATACTGTCAACACCTGTGGCATTTTTGGTCGGTGCAAATTCTTCGGAGCGGAGTGTCTCTAAAATTATCGACTTCGAGGCCAGCGGCACAGCGTCAAAAACAAAGGTCTCCAGCTTTACACCGTTCGGCTCATCAGGTCCTACAGGTTCTCCGCAGTCATCTATGTTCGGAATCTTTTTAAGTGCCCTGTGCAGCGGCAAAGAAAAACCATCGGCATTTAGTTTTTCTACGAAGGCGCGGTTGATGATATGGATAGCGATACTGCCGAGCTTAAAGGTCAGGGATTTGTCCGGGTTTCGCTTTTCGGCCAGCTCGTCAGGCAAATCGCTGTATTCGATGATGTTCAGCCTGCCGTCAGCCAAACAGAAGTTGCCGACCTTTTCGAAGGGGCCGGTTTTAATTACGGCTCTTGAAGACATCTCGGCTTTATCGAGGGCGTGCAGTCCGATAAAGAGCGGGTCGAAAATATTTATCAGAGGATTATCTATCTGGAAGTAGCTGACAAATTCGACGCCCCGTCTTTTCATATCTTCTATTGCCCCGCTTTGGTAAAGTGCCTTGAGGCTTCCCCCGTGGCCGTCGGGTGAGCAACTCAGGTTAGCTTTGTCGGCCAGCAATATCCTGCCGTCGGTGCTGAAATTGGGCATTGTGCCCTGCTGAAATATAAAGACGTTCTTCTCTTCCAGGCCGTAATAGTCATTTGAGCGGAAAATTTCCTCGGTCCTTGTGCGGTTCAAGGGGCTGGTCATAATATACCAGGGGCAGTCGGTTTTGTATTTTTGTGAGGCCGCTGTGATGTATTCGGCAAAGATTTGAAAGAGTGTTTTGTTTTTGACGGGGCTGATGGGAAAATCCCCCTTCGGGCCGTCGAATCCGAGTCGGGTTCCCTGGCCGCCCGCGACGACAAACGCAGCAACCTTGCCTTGCCGCATCAACTCTTTACCCAAATTGACAGCTCTGGCGTACTTTTGCTTTTGCCGAGTGTCGTCCGGCTCATAGCCGTAAAACGAAGCAGGGGCCAAATCGCCGCTTATCGCGACAGAAGCATTTTTTTTGACATAATCAGCCACCCAATAGTCTATTTTCACAAAGTCCAGCCGGTGTATTTGCGAAAGCAAATTCCGTCTTTGAGCCTTATCCAACTGGTCCCAAAATGCCAAAAGATGGCTCTGGCGGTGCTTTTTGAGGACTTTTTTTATGTCTTCGTAGGTTTTTGCAGTATCCATATCCACAATTCCGAGCTAAAAACGAGGATATTACACAATTTTATTTTTTTTTCAAGAAACACAGGAAATTCGCCGAAATTTATTTGACAGGCAAGTCATCCTGTGCTAATATTATATTTGAAGCAGGTAGGTTTGGAAAGTACTGTTATCATAATTAAAACCGTCATCATATTTTGTTTCAAACTTCATATCATAAAACCCACCTGTTAGGATGAGGCATTTTGACGAGGCATTTTACGGTTTGGCTGACAACCTCTGATTGACAATTGTGCTGAAAGTATGTAAAATTGAGTGTATAAACCCTGTTTACAAAATGGTTTAACAAGGTTGGACTGACCGTTTTTTAAGTAAAAAATATTAAGTCAAGGAGATTCGCATAAGAAGGAGAGTGTTTAGTGTCCGGCGTTTATGTGGCAGTAAGCATTTATATATTAAAAAGTAAACCGAAGCGTACTTAAAAAAAACGGTCTAATTTTGCGAATCTCAAAATAGTAAAGGAGAACAAAAATGAGAAAAAAAGGTTTTACATTAGTTGAGCTTCTGGTCGTAATTGCGATCATAGCTCTGTTGATGGGCATTCTGATGCCGGCCCTGGCCAAAGTAAGGCAGATTGCCTTTAGAATGGTCTGCGGGACGAACCTGTCCGGTCTCGGCAAGGCAATGCTTATCTACGCCGGCGATTACGAGGACGAGTACCCGCGTGCCGGCGGCAGAAACAGCCTATGGGCCGGGAGCATAAATAACTGGCTGGCCGATAGCCGATACGACGCTTACGGCTTAAGCGCCGACGGCAGCGGCGGTACGGCGACCATCACGTCCAGTTTCTATCTTCTGGTCAAGTATGCAGAGGTAACGCCCAAGTCATTCAACTGCAAAGGTGATTCCGCGGTTAAGCAATTCAAGCCCTCCGAATACGACGCGGGCAACAGAGAGCTTATCGACCTCTGGGACTTCGGCCCCGAGCCGGTACAGCACTGCAGCTACTCCCTCCATATGCCTTACGGTCTGTACGCTCTGACCACATCGAGCGAGCCGGGTATGGCAGTGGCGGCCGATCGGAACCCATGGATTACCAATGCTGCTGCGGAAGGTAAAGATGCGGGGTTGTTGAGCTCGTACAATCCTATCGGCGGCAAAGAATTTACCAACATTGGAAACGCCGTTACACACCAGGAAGAAGGACAAAACGTACTGTTTGGGGACAGCCACGTGACCTTTGAAAAAGTACCATTCTGCGCCATCAACGATGACAACATTTACACCTGGCAGGACGGCGGAGATGTTCGAGTAGGCAGCCCGCCTATACCCGGAACCAG
>JABMRO010000591.1 GCA_013202635.1 Planctomycetota bacterium | reverse complement strand
GCGTATTCTTCGTCCCTGGGGAGGAACGGCGTGCCTGAGTTTTCATCGCGATGGGGATGTTGTCTGGAGAAAATACGTCAGGGGACCTCTGGAAGGTGCCAGCGCCTGGAAACAGCAATACGGTGATCCACAAAACACAGCCTGTTCAGGGGATGAATTGGTATATGGTCCTTTGGGAGTTCTTTGGTATGGAGAGCCCGGCCCACAGGGAATGGTCGAGCGCCATGCTCGCGCGCAAAGTCCGGTCTCAATGGATGGTCGATTATTTATGCAGGGTGAAGAGCTAATCATGGCTGTTGATGCGTTCAACGGAACATTGCTGTGGAGAAGGGAGATGCCGGGAGCGGTACGTGTGAAAATCAAGGCCGATTCTGGAAATCTGGTTGTAACGGAGAACGGTCTTTATATTGCTGCTCATGATAAATGCTACCGCCTTGATCCGGCGACGGGCCGGACAATGCATGAATATAAAATTCCTTCCTCTTCTGATGGGACTCCTCGCCGATGGGGCTATATATCAGTTATCGGTAATATTCTCTACGGCTCGAGTGCCACAGCCATGGATGAAGATTACGGTGCTGTTTTGAAGCGTTTCGTGGAAAATGGGAAATGGAAGAATATTGAGGATATCCCCGAGGAACACAGAGATTCGTATAAGTACGCCAGAAACCTGTATCCTGAACCGCAAGATATACAGATGGCTGTTCAAAGATCAGGGATTATGTATCGCACTATGACATCTTTTGCCCGAGGAGGTGAATTCCTCCAGACAAACTCTGTGACAGAAAACTTAATGGTGAGCGACAGAATATTCGCCATGGACACGGAAACGGGCGAGTTGCTTTGGAAGCGTAATGGGAAAAAGATTGCTAATATTACAATCACACTCGGAGATGGCAAAATCTTTTACGCCGACAGCGGAATAAAAGAAGGCCAAAGGAAACGAGCCTTGAAGAGAAGGCGAAAACTAATAAAAGAAGGTGTATATAAAGAAAGAGCAGGAATTCTTGAAGAACTAAAGGAAAAGAAAAAGTTTTTAGCTGAGAAGCTTAAGGAAAACAAATCGTATGGGCAGAAAGCTCAGGTTGAATATCTAATCAGTTCTCTGAAAGCCGAGTTGTTCAAGGAGGAGTTTCCCGAAGGGAGTTTAACTTATGATGATGCCGACGTAAGGAATGTTTTTGCCCTCGATGCCGTAACAGGAGAGTTAATCTGGAGACAACCGGTCGATTTGACGGGATGCTGCGGCGATAAAATGGGAACCGCCTACAGCAGTGGATTGCTTTTATTTTTCGGCAATCACGGTAACCACGACGCATGGAGATTCAGAGAAGGCGGTATGAAATGGCGGCGCATCACGGCGTTATCCGCCGGGGAAGGTGATATGGTTTGGTCTCGTGCTCTGAACTATCGCACAAGGCCGGTCATTGTTGCAGATAAAATCATCCTGGAGCCTCAAGCCTGTGAACTTCAGACAGGTGAGATCGTCATGCGAGATCATCCAATTACCGGTGAGCAGGTTCCATGGGAATTTTTACGACCCGGACACACCTGCGGCATCACTGCTGCTTCAGCGAAGGGGCTTTTCTATCGTTCGGCATGCACGGCGTTTTATGACCTGGAGAGAGACGATGGAGTCACTATATTTGGTGCCTACCGACCAGGTTGCGCCATTAGTGTTATACCGGCAGGCGGCCTATTGCTTTCACAGGAGGCGGCGGCCGGATGCACATGCTCATACCCGGTCCGATGCTCATTGGCTTTGAAACGTAAACCAAACAGAACTCAGCCATGGGCGGTTTATGTTACACCAGGCAAGCTCAGTCCTGTTAAACATTTTGCCGTTAATTTCGGTGCCTCAGCGGACATGAAGGATGATAATGGAACGGTATGGTTCGGCTATCCAAATCCCAAAACAAGTTCGTATAATCACTTCCCCAATTACGGCGTTAAGTTTGATCTTAATGCCAAGACCTTACCGGGAATGGGATATTTCAGTCGTGACTTCAAAGGCGTTTACATAGCTGGGACTAATAAGCCCTGGCTGTTCACATCCGGTTGTCAGGGTATGACACGTTGCGAAGTACCGCTGACTGATGATGCCGCCGGAGGAAAAGCTGCAAGGTACACTGTCCGACTTGGATTTAAAGCTCTACCGGATGACAAAGAAGGTCGGCGTGTCTTCGATATCAAACTTCAGGACAAAGTGGTATTGGAAAGCTTTGATATCCTAAAAACTGCAGGCCGAATCAACCGAGCTGTTATAAAAGAATTCAAGGGCATCAGGGCCGAAGACGTTCTCGTCCTTGAGCTACTTCCCCAGTCGGCTAATCCGCAGATGGATCAGGCCCCGATTATCAACTTCATCGAGGTCATCAGAGATGAAGCTGGAGAGATTGCCCAAATACCAAAGAAGATTAACTGATAAAACCTAACGAAATACTTCCTTTTTTTCAATTGTAGAAGTCAGAGAAGATTCAGTACCTGGCCGTCGGCAAGTAAACGCGATCGCAGTTTAGTGTAATCGACATTCTGCACATCTATACTATTGTCGATGGCGAGTGTTGCGGCTGTTGCGGCAGATTGGCCGAGAATCATAAAGACAGGCTCCATGCGAATCGAACCAAATGCAATATGAGAGCTCGATATGCATACCGGGACCAGCAGGTTCGTGCATTCGTCTTTTTTAGGAACTATGGAACCGTAGACGATTCGATATGGTTTCTTCGGATGCACGCCAATGTCGCCTTCGTTCTGGATGAATCCATCAGGCGTGATGTAACGTTGCACATTATGTG
>JABMRO010000590.1 GCA_013202635.1 Planctomycetota bacterium | reverse complement strand
TGCCCTAGCTTTCGCTTCCTTTGCTATGTCCTCCTTTTCCCTCTGTTCCTTTTTCAGGTTTATTAGTTCCTTCCCCATTTCTATCAGCCTTTGGTCCACTTGCTTTTGGTTCGCCTCCTGCATCTTTCGCCTCCTTCTGTTGTGCCTCTTCCTGTTTTATCGCCGCTTTCATCAGCCGCTCCAGCGCCTGGGAGCGGTTCATCTCGTGCTTGCGTGAGAGTTCTTCAAACCGTTCCATTACCTGCGAGTCAATTGATATTGAGTATCCTGGCATATGTTATGTCACCCCCTTTGTTTTAGTAGTAATAATCCAATTCTTCCATCAGTTCTTTCGCTTCTTCTTTCGCCTTTTCCATGGCATCATCCCATTCCTTTTGAAATTCGGCCCGCACTTCTGTTTTTACCTGATTGTCTGTTCGGATAATCCTCATCTGTTCTAGTTGGCGCTTCACGGCGGGATGTTTTGATGCGACTGCGATGCGTGGCATGCCGAAAATATCGTCCAAGCATACATAAGTGTCTTTGAATGAGAAGCTTTCTTTTAGCACTACTTGAAATCCGATACTTCCGCCTACATAGATTCTGATAAGTCCTGCGGTTATGAATGCGCAGAACGCTAAAAAGAACCAAATTGCTAACCTGTTTTTAAGAGTCATTTTGTGTCACCTCCTTGTTTTTATTTCAATGTTTCTAATAACTCTGCCTTATTAAGATGCCCCTCTTTTTTATCACCGAGTATCTTGTCCGCTATTCCCTTTTTCTTTTTCATCATACCATACCAAGTTTGATCGATCGAATCTTTGGCAATTAAATCTATGATTGAAATTTTATTTGCAACTTGACCTATCCGGTGAATACGTCCCTCTGCTTGCGTTCTATCTGCCCCGGATATCAATCCGTTATCGAAGAAAATCATGGTAGATGCGGCGTGCAGATTGATGCCTAATGAGCAGGAGTGTATCTGGCAGGACAGAACATTGGGTCCATTTTCGCTTGACTGAAATTCGTTTATAATCTCATGCCTTTGCTGTGGTTTGATGCCTCCCCAAATGCTTGTACAGATTGCTTTTGATATGGCATGATTTATTTCTCCCGGGAGTTTACAAGTTATGGGAACAAATCGTGAGAATATAACGGCCTTCTCTCCATTTTCGATGACTTCATTTAAAATTTCAATGAGCTCCTTTATTTTAGGGTTATCCGCAAAAAATACTGGATTTTTTAGCTCATTGTCCGTGATGAATCCGTCAGCTATTTGCGATAGGCGTATCAGCCTAACGAGTACTTGGGGTGCGGATATTAAAATCTGTTCTTCGTTTTGTTCTTTTACCCACGCCCTAAACTCGTCCTTCATGGACATATAAGCTTCGCCCTGGTCTTTCGACATCGAAATTGTCCTGTAAGTATAAGTTTTTTCCGGCAGGTCAAGTACATCCCTTTTAAGCCGCCTAATCGAAACGGAAGCAACCTTCTGTTTAAGTTCATCTAAATTTTTGTAATTAACAATTTCCTTCTGGTCGAATCCACCGTAGATGAGATACCTGTCCCCGAATTGCCAGAACGAGCGGCCCAGTAAATTAGGGGAAATGTACTGAATAATGGCGTAGATGTCTGGTAGCAGGTTTGCTACTGGAGTTCCTGTCATGCTTATTACATATTTGGGATTGAGCTTATAAATCGCTTTGGTAACTTGCGCCTGCATATTTTTGGCGCGGTGGACCTCGTCCAGTATAAGCATCTGTCCGTCTACCCAATCCTTGAGTTCGTCAACAAGAAGCCGAACGCTTTCATAGTTTACGATTGTTGCGAATGCGAATTCTTTTGCCTCAACTAAAAGCTTTTTTTTCTTTGCAGTAGCGCCATCCAATATCTCATATTTTTCTCCAGTATGTTTTTCAATTTCATCCCCCCAATTATATTTAACTGAATTGGGGCAGATGATTAAAAGGCGCTCAATTTTTTGGGGGGCGTGTTTTTTGAACATTGCTATATTTAAAGCTTCAAATGTTTTTCCAAGCCCAAGCTGATCAAAAATCGCATATCTGTCTTTCAGTAATCCGAAATGGAATGCTATTTCCTGATGCTTGAACGCCTTTGTTTTCATCGCTGGTGCAGTATAATCAAACTTTGATGGATCAATCTCTTTCATCTTCCGTAGCTTATAGATTTTTGCCAGGCGTCCTGCCTCCTGCCTGAAGGCTTCTTGCAGGTCTGTAGAGAATTCTGCTTCCGGGAATTTGTCCTCTATCTGCTTGAACAGCCATGGATCAAACGGCACTCTCCATATTTTATTCTTCGGATCCCACTTTGAGTTCCATATTCTGCGTGCCTTTTCACGCTGATCGTATGGAAGCATCAGGGTCATTTCGTTGGCCTGCTTATCAAAATCGAATTGCATGGTGGTTATTCAAATTTGTAAAAAACTGGTCAAATCATATGAAAAACAAGCTTCATTTCGGATTTTTGCGTGAAAAAGATAAAAATTGAGCACCATAATAATATTATTATTATACCAAATTTGGTGGGAATGTCAAGGATTATCTGTTTTATTTTTCGAAGGCATCTTTATAGACTTGCTCCATAACCTCATAGGTGGGGTGTATATAGCGCGCTGTCGTCGCGCTTGAGGAGTGCCCCGCCAGTTTTTGAATGACTGGGATGTTTCCCGTTTTTGCGTGCATACGTGTTATGAAGCTATGGCGGAGGAGATGCGGGAATACTTTTTTTTCTATTCCCGCCCGTTTCGCGTATCTTTTTAATACCGCGCGTACTTGGGACCTGTCTACATTTTCAAATATCTTTTTGTCCACGTGTACCGGAAATGCCTTGCATCCGGGCCGCTTCTGCGATTCGCGTTGCATAAAGATCGGCAG
>JABMRO010000589.1 GCA_013202635.1 Planctomycetota bacterium | reverse complement strand
GTGCATGCGAACAGTCTTCGAGGATTTTGAGGTCGTGTTTTACAGCGATTTTAATAATGGCATCCATATCAGCCGGCATTCCTGCATAATGCACTACTATAACGGCTTTCGTTCGCGGAGTGATTCGGTGTTCAATATCTTTGGGGTCGATGCAGATGGTATCAGGGTCAATGTCAGCAAAAACAGGCGTTGCGCCGAGATTATATGTTGGGGTGACAGTGGCCCAATAAGTGAGACTCGGCACGATGACCTCATCACCAACGCCAATACCCAGGCCATATAAAGCACCCAGGATAGCAGCGGTTCCATTATGATACGCCAGGCCATACTCTCGACCAAGTGATTGGGCATACTTTTTCTCAAATTCCTTCGTTACATCAAAGCCGGACATCCGACCGGCCCGCAACACTTTTAACACCGCCTGCTCGTGCTTTTCGGTAATAACAGGCCATTTGAACATGTCCTCCTGCTGCGATTTCACCGCCCTTTCGCCACCAAACAGTGCCAATTCGTTTTTTATTTGTCCCTCTTGGGCCATATCAGCCTGCTCTCCATTTAGATTTTTTCATATTTCACTGACACGCCAGCTCAAGCGCCCTGGTCGTAATGTAGTACTTCGCTATCATATTGGAAACTTCCCAGCCCGGCAGTCTTCCCTGCGCCAGGTATTGCAGAAACTTTTCTGTAACGATTCGAAAGTGTGCTTCGTGCCCGTCTCGATGCTCGTCAGGTACTATTACCTGCCAGGAGTTTGCCAGTCGTTTCAGTGCCAGGCCGGGGTATTTACTTTGCAGCCCGGCGACAGCTTTCTTCAAAGAAACCGCCAACTCCCCGGCGCCAGCGCCTAGAGCCGGCTCCACGTAAAGCTCCGGCCGATACCTCTCTTCTTTACCCTGCTGGATGATGACGTTGGCTTTGGTACCCCTGAACAACGAATGATGCGTGTCCCCCCCGCCCTGCGGGGCCTGGAAATTCCAGGTAACCGCCAGCTTCATATATATGCCTTTCATTGCATAGACCATTCCCCCGTTTGAGTAATAGGGCAATACTCCTTCATTATTTAATTTGCCTTTGAGAAACTCCGGGAAATCGGGTGCTCCTGTTACCTTTTGGTATTGCTGCCGAGTGAGCATTGTCGGCCAACGTCTGGCCTTTTTCACCGTTATGTCTTTTCGGTAATCGATTGGCTCATCGGGAAAGCACGTCCACATCATCAGGTCTATCAGGTGTGTCGTGACATCCACCAGCCCTTCCCCTTGCTGGACACTGTCAAAATACCAGGTCGGCCGTTTGATAGGCGTGCCGGAGACGTACTTGAAAAAATGATGGACGCTTTCCTTAACGACAGCCGGTTCATCAACTGAGCCTTTCTTCAGTTCACCGAATACGTCTTTATTGAGCACAAACATTTTCTGCAAAATGCAAAGTACATTAAAACGCTCGGTCATAATATCATAGAGCAGCACACCGTTTTGCTCTGCCGTATAAAAGGCCTGCTCCAGGAGCCTGAAACCGGCCGCATCGATGCACATCGGCTTGTCTGAAAAAACATTCAAACCGGCATCGACAGCGGACTTGATGTACATGGTTTTTTTCTGATTGTTGCCGGACATTACAACGACATTGCCGGGCTTATCAGTAAGCATCTTTTCGAGGTAATCGTCTCCGGCATAAACTTTTTCCTGCCAGCTTGTGGGCTCTTCCGAACGGTCGTTAAAACTCTCAATCCGCTTTAGATATTCCTGCACCTCGGCCCCGACCGGGGCATAGACATAAGCGATGGGAGCGATTTGACCGTACATACTTTTTTGGATAAGGGCCGCATGATAATGTCCGGGATTGAGAACCATCAGTTTAACTTTGCCGCCGGCAGCAGTATCTTCCGTTTTCCCCTCTTGCTGCACGGCACAGGAAAAAAACGCTGTCAATAGACAAAGACATATTACAGATAAAACGATATTTCTTACCATAACCGAACTCCTTTTATATCGGGCAGCGAAAAAGCTAACCAATTATCCAATACACCGCGCCAATCAACAAAGCCACACCAGCCCAGGCAGCAAGGAACCCAAAAATACCAATCATAGTGGGTTTGGGTATTTCGAAATCAGGGTGGTCTATGAGAACATTTCGTGGAGCCGGCTCCACACCCGCCGGTAGTGTAAACGGCGTTGTCTCCGGTTCATCCGGACCAATAGGTGTCCGCAAACAGTCATAAAATCTGTCCAGGTTTTCCGCCGGAACCCTCTTTGTAAACAAACTGACCAAAATCAAAACAACAAAACCTGCACTTAAATAAATAATCATCTGCCAGGGCAGAGAGAGCTTTCCCTCCCATAGCATAAAGGCCGGCAGCTTGTCAGCAAAATGTGCATTGAAATCCCAAGGGACGCCTAGGGATTTTGTGCTAGTAAAAATAAATGCGCCCAAACTCGTCAGTGTTGCGGCCCAGGCGCCGGCTGCAGTTGCTCGACGCCAGTAAAGCCCAATCCAAAAGGCAATTCCCATAAGAGCTGATACCATCCAGTAGAATTCTAAGCCTTTTACAACGCTTTCAAGATTAAAGGCAACAAAGATACCCAATATAACGACCAGCGCCGATGCGATACGGCCGATGAGGGTGTAGTGTTTATCCGCTTTGCCGACCACGAAGAACTTTTTGTAGATGTTTTCGGTAAACAATGCTGAAGCCACCACCATCAGCGAATCACAAGTACTCATAACAGAAGCCAGCATACACGCAATGAATAATCCAATCAATCCGGGGG
>JABMRO010000588.1 GCA_013202635.1 Planctomycetota bacterium | reverse complement strand
GTAAGGAAGTGTCCATCATAGCTAAAGAAAGTTATTGCTTAATCGGATTGTCGTATGGGGTTGCGTAACCAGCGTCTCTGCTGCTTTGTATTTCAAGCTACGTAGTTTATCTGTTAATTGATGCTGACTGTCCTCTTGGAAAACTCAATGAAGTTGAGAAAATTATCTCTGGTGTTGCTGCTGATTATTTCTATATATCACGAAGACCTAAGCGCTCGATCCATGCTTCGGCAAAAAAGGCAATACCAGCTGAGGCCGCAGAGCAAAACAATCCAAAGTAATACGGTGGAGTTGGACTTATCTTATGATTTATCCGTCCCCGGAGACACTTTCAGGATAAGCTTCGTTGTCATACTGCCGGAGACGATACCTGGCAGACAGAAGATTTTGGGCATAAAGTACTCTCCGAAGCCATCAAGGATTTTAAATAAAAATGGAAACCGTTATGCGGAATTTGTCTTTATCAAGCCTGACAGGCAAAAGAAAGTGGAAATAAACATCAGGGCCGAACTGCTAAGGTATGACCTGCTCACCGCAAGAGAAAAATCCGGATTCGACGGTTACGAAGACACTGGATTCAGGGATTTTCTAAAACATGAAAAATATATAGAAAAAGACAATGCCGAGATATGGCAAATCGCCGAAAGCATAGAGGGTCAAACACAAATAGACATAGTGAAAAATATATATAACTATGTTATTGATAATATGGAGTACACGGCACACAACGGAAAAGACTGGGGTGCAGTCAAAGCCCTGCAATGGAAGAAAGGTGACTGTACCGAGTACTCTGATTTATTCGTTGCTCTTTGCAGGGCAAAAAACATCCCGGCCAGATTCGCTGCAGGCTATACACTGCGTTTCGATGACATCTCACCGAAACATAATTGGGCTGAGGTCTTTCTGCATGACTATGGTTGGGTCCCTTTTGACCCGAGCTGGGGTGATATTGAAAACTTCATATTACGAGACAGGGCATTTAGCAGGATGAGGCCGGTTTACATGTATCTTAATCACATCCGAAATGACGAAGTGATTAATAACTATCATTTTGCAGGATATACCTACTGGGGTGATAGAGCCAGAGTAAAAGACTCAATTGAGTTCAAGAGAATTTCACCAACCTTCCCAAATATCCGCTGACATTAGCGTTTACGGAACCGGTTCCGAGTAGGTGTCGGTTTGAAACTCAAGTACCATAGAGGTCTCGAAGCCTGCGGGATTTTCCGTTATTTCTGAGCGATTAAAGACTAAATCAACACTGCCGACTAAGGTCATAGGGTCCTCTCCGTAGTTTATTATAGAGCCGTTGACCGTTCCGCCGGCATTTCCGAAAAATTCGATCCCGCTTGCGGCAATGGCGCCGTTAATGGTATTGAAACTTCCCCCGAAGGAAGCGTCAAATCCGGGAGCCATTAAGAATGTCCCCGTTTCTTGAGTGATATCGCCAAAAGTAGCATCGAGTTGAGATACGCTGCTGCTGTCAACATTTCCTCGGAAAATAAGTTGATTGTCGTCGGATGGATAATCCAAATCACCATCACCTATAATGATGCCGATAATCTCGGTGTTACCTGTGAACTCGACGATATTGGGTGTTTCGATAAATACTATTCCTTTGAGGGTTACATGACCCGAGAAATGAGGGTCTGTACCTGCGGGGATTCTAATATTTTCAAGTGTCATGTCTGTGGTCGTGTCAGTCGCCGGATCAAAAGTATTAACAACATAATGCTCAAAAGCTGCCGGGTCCGGAATGGGGAAATCAGTAGAGGTCGCTTCGATGTTAACATGGTTATCGATGGCATCCTGGCCGGTTTCGCCGCCTATGGAACTTGAATTACTGACACTTGGATTGGCAGAAAGATTTGAGATGCTGACATTACCGGCTATTGTGCAATTACCCGTCAATGAAAGCGCATCGTTGTTGTTCGTACTTTCGATATATACATTTGCTTCTGAAGTATCATTAAGGCCATTGACTTCGGTACTACCCTGCAAATGGAGAGGCCCTTTGGTTGCAATTCCATAATCGAAAATAGGATGTTTTTTCGGTGCGATATTATAATTCACTCTTATTGTGCGCGTTATTTGGTCACTTCTGCCGATGACGTCCATCTGAAGCGTATTATTATTAAGTTGTTCGATGGTAGCTTCAAAGTTCATATTGTCGGGTGTTGCCAGCATGACCGGCGGAATAGTTATTATTGGACTGCTGTAACTTGCGCTTATGTTTGTGATGCTGTTGGCAGCCAGATCGTTTTGGAGGCTGCTGAATACTGTACTCAGATAGTTGGATGGAGATGTCGAATCTGGTATTGTGATACGATCCATCCAGTATCGCATTGCTTCCAGGCCGGAATGAGCGGCAGATAGAGTTGAATTGAGCTTGTGCTGATTAGAAGCAAGCTGGACGTTTGTGCCGGACATAGTGGCCAGCGATACTGCCAAGCTGGATAATATAAGCACGAAGATCATAGATATGATTAAGACAGCGCCACGTCGATTTTGCAGTACATTTTTTATGAGTGCCATTTTTTCTCCCCCCGGAAAGAGTCCTCGTTTTTGAGAGAATTTCAATAACTTTACTTCCCTCTAACTAAACTGTAGCAAATATTTGTGATTAAGACAATAAGGATTAAACTGAATGTTTTTGGTAAACGTGTATGATTTGGCTGCCAATGTAAAATCCTTGCTGTTTTTTAAATATAGCAAATGAACTTCCGAATGCCAAATTTGATACTTGCAATTGGAGCCATTGAATTACGCAGAGAATTATCTTTATCGGACCCCGGTACATTCAGCCATGCCCATTTTTCTACGTTAATTATCTCAGTTAATTAGCTGAGTGCATTAGCATTCGTACCAAATATTTCTTATACTTAGATTAGAGAAGTTATTAAAAAATCTCTTAACATAGGGTGTTTTCCGGGGGGAGAAAAAATGGCACCCATAAAAAAGAGATCGGAAAGGCTGTTTCGCCGGGGCGCTGTCTTAATCATATCTATGATCTTCGTGCTTATCTTTTCCACTTTAGCAGTGTCGCTTTTTCCACTTTAGCAGTGTCGCTGTGCAATACGGGACAAATGTAGGTTTTTCCGACGAGAACAGCGAGGCCGGAATCCCCGAAGATGTGGGAACCATTTACATCCACCCCGACCCTGGAAGAATGCTTCCTGTTGGGATTAGCAGTGGTGTTATCATAGTACCCCTTCCGGAAAGCTATACCGAGAAATAAAGTGGATGATCAAATAGGGGAAAATAAAAAAGCGGGCCGAGAGGAGGGTGAATACAGCCCGGCCCGCATCGTCCCACCCTCTATAATATTATACGATTGGCAATTAGTGCAGGTTCAGTCACAAAAAATAAATACCCCCCCCACTCTCAGATGGTTAATGAACAAATTACCACGGGGCTTTTAACTAAGACCGCATTTGTGTAAAACTAAAGTATTCTGCGGCTGGAGTGCAAAAAGCAGACCTTGTTTTTTATTTTGACACCCGTCGGTCGTCAATTGCTTTTTTGGCCTTTATCTTATTGCCTTCGAGAATTACCTTCCCGACTTGCCCTTCGATACGAATGCCAACGGTTTGGCTTTGTAACTCTTTTTTCCGGGTATCACGAATAATATTGTTCTTGAAAACCAGATTATTGGTCTGTCCTCGAATACGGATACCCGCTGCTTCCCCGCCTGTACCGTTGTTCTCGATGATATTTGCCTCAAGGCGATTGCGATGGGCGGCCATTCCCAGCGTTTCATTGCGGAAAAAGATTCCATCCCGGCTGTTCGAACGGACAATGTTCCGGCAAATAAGATTGTCCGAATCTTTGTGCCCGATGGAAATTCCAAATTGGCCGTTACCTTCCAGGATATTATCTTCGAACAATCCGTGCCGAACACGCCAGCACAAAAACAGACCATCGGTTCCGTTACCGCGCGCGACACAATTGCTGATACGCGGACGCTGGGACCCGCTGCCCGGATGTATGCCGAGATAGGCGTTATTCTCACAAACACAGTCGGCTACTGTAACATCATTTGATTGCTGGAAACTGATTCCATCCCCGTTATAGTCTCGAACAACACAATCCTTGATGCCCGTCCCAAAAGCTCGATATAAGAAAATCCCGGCGCCTCGGCAGCCGTTCAGGTGAACATTGGAGCCTTTATTGCCGTCAATTACGAGATTTTCAACTCGCGCCCCTTCTATGTGATAGCCGCTGACTACCGGAAAAACTGTTGCCGCTTTGGCTTTGTTATGTACCATGCAATCCGACATAAGCGGCTTGTCGATTGAAAAGGTCTTATCGTTTCGACCCGTGATACGCGCAACAGTGGTATGAAATCCTCCCGACCTGTCGTCCCATATCGCAACGCCATAACCAACATCAAAGCCGGCTGGATTTTCCAATGTGATTTGCTGCTCGCCAAAGTCGCCATCAAGCGCCAGAGCGGATACAGCCCCCGCGGCTTTTCGTAAGATGGTTTTGCCCTTACCGCCCCTGACTGTTACATTGGAGCGTAGATGCAGGGAATCATACATCACATATTCCCCCTCGTTGATTTCAACTACTCCGCCTCCGAGACCGGCAATATAATCGACTGCGGCCTGTAAGGCCCTGTTATCATTACCTCTTAAGTGAGCGTTATCTTTCCCTACGGCTATGTAAGGCAGCTCTTTCATTGCTGAGTGCATAGCTTTGGGCAGTTGCTGCTCGTCCGGTTTAGGCGAGAAATCCTTTCGATTTTCCCGGGCGTATGAAATGCCGGCTGCGCTGACAACAAACGAAATGGCAAATAGTGATAAAAATAGATTTGTTTTCATTGTGTTTTTCAGCGCCTTTCCGAATAGATCCCCTGACAGATAATTCCTAACTCGTTACCGCCTTTTATCTTTATCACAAGTGTTTCCGTGAAAATATTTTTACCCTCGGAAGCCGGCGGTATTATTTCCACCTCGAGCTGATAACCGCTGCTGATTTTCTCCTGACGAAGGATTTTGACCGTGTTATTCTGCGACGAAACCGATTCAATCTCAAAAGTACCTCCATAGTTGTTGAGAACGGAGACTTTCCTGACTATCGGCTTTTGCGGTAAAGCGTTAACAATAAAAATCGACGATGGGCTGATTGAAAATTTAGGCAGCATGTCAAAGAGAATTTCAGCCGTTCTCTCTTCCGGATGAGTCAGACTAATACTGATACGCCCCTTAGGGTTTTCCTTCAGCTTCTCCATATCAACGCTCGGTGAAAGTACGAATTTTGTCGCTTCCACCGAGCCATCAATCTCGGCGGTTATGCTCTCGCCGGTCGATGTAAAATGCGTTATTGAAAATGGCTGATTATCGATACTGCTGAGTACAATCTTCGGACAGCCGGCATTTTCCTCCTCAAGGAAAAGCCTCAATCTCTTTGGTGAGTAACTAATTTTCGATACAACCGTGGCCTTGATAGTCAGAGCAAGCCTGGGCTTTGTCTTGTCGTTGCTTCTGACGTAAACGGTTTGCATATCCGGGCCTGGTTTTTGATTCGATTGATACTCTACCTTCAAAACTCCGCTTTCACCCGGCGCATATTCGGCCTTATCCAACTTGGTAGTAACGTTGCAGCATCTCTCGACTTCCGTGATTTTCAATAAGCCTTCTCCGGTGTTTGTAAACTTAAACTCAGCGACCTTCTTCTGTGACGTTATACCGATTTGTCCGAAATCGTGAACTAACTTTTCAAAGGTAATTTTCGGAGCGGCTTTACCTCCTTGTAGTTCGGTTTCAGTTTTCTCGGGCTTTTCGGCTTGCTTAATCTGCTCCTGACAGCCGAGTTGCCAAAGTAATGCGCAACCGACAACAAGAAGCAGTAAAACCAGGTAATTTTTTCTCATATTCCTCATCTTCATATTAGCCTGCATTTACTGTGTAGCAGGTTTGAAAGCACCCCTAAGCCTCTCAATGCTAAAATACAATATGTCCTCACCTTCACAAACCAAACGATATTACGACTGACTTATTATTAAGTCAAGGGCAAAGGTTCATCTGTTCGTTAAAATATAATCTGGCGCGATGTATTCCTCACTGAGGATACTTCAGTTACAATGGAACACCTCTTCCATATTAGCCCACCACTCGCCCTCTGCCCTGCTTTCAAGCGGCTCCTGAAGTGGCTTGCACACGTCCCACCATTTTTGAGTCATTGCATCGGCAGCCATTTTTTCCATATCGGCCTGGAAATCTTGCCCTTCATATTCGAAATAACTGAATAAGTATCCTTCCTTATGGTAAATAGAGTAATTACGAATATGGCACTTTTTTATCATATCCAGAACTTCCGGCCATACCTTAGAGTGAAGTTTTTTATATTCTTCGAGTCTCTCGGGCCTTACTTTGATTACCATACCATAGCGTTCCATAAAAATTACCCTTTAGAAAATGAGCGGAAGAGAACTTCCGTATTCAGCATACTGTCACAACAAGCCCTTCCGGATTGATGTCGTAGTTAAAGAACCGGGAGCGTTCGTTGGCCGGCTCTCTGTCGAGCATAACCCTGACTTTCCCGGCGTCTTCTGTTGATTTGCAGACCATTAGCAAAAATCCTCCTCCACCGGCGCCGAGAAGTTTTGCTCCGAAAATATACGGTTGGATTCTTGAAAGCAATGCTTCTACTTCATCATTGGTGGAATTGGGGTCCAGCTGTTTGTTAAGCTGCCAGGCTGCGCCAACCAATTGCCCGAAAGACCGGATGTCCTTCCGGGACATTGCTTCTGCCACCTGCTGGGTCAGTGAGTGAATCTGTTTCAGCGTGAATAAAGTTTTACGGTCTCTGTCCAGATATCGCCCCACGACCTGGCCAAGAATGTCTTTGGCCAATCGGGTAATACCCGTGTAGTATAATAAAGTTTGGTCGTTGTTAATCCTGGGATCGAGTACATCGGCTGGTAAAAAGTGAATTCTTGCATCGGGGATAAGTCCCGGCTCTGCTGTAACAATCTTTGCCCCCCCTACCGCTCCGCCGATTTGGTCCTGCCAGCCGCCGCCGGTTGTCAGTGACTGCTCCAGGCATAAAACCGAATGGAACAGCTCCTTATGTGTTAACGTCCGCCCAAAAACCCTCTGAATCACCGAAAGAATGACCGCTCCCATTATGCTGGAGGTTCCCAGGCCGCTGCCTTTGGGAATTGCTGCTAACGTGGTTAATTCGATACCTCCGCCAAATTCCTCCAACATTTGCTTTAGAGTTGTACCCTTCGGCCAGTCGGCCGTCTCAGGTGAAAAACCGGACAACGCCAGTGCCGCCTTGGCTAAAGCATAATCGCCTGTTGCCTTACGGTAATCTAACAGCTCATCAAGCAAGCTAATTTCAATCCGTGTGCCTAAATCAATCGAGCTGATACGGATAACAGGTTCGTCAATCACCCTCATATATGCCTGGATGGGAGGTTGACTGTTTAGGTTTACAGCGGTATCTATCACACAGCCGCCGTGTTCGAGTGAATAAGGTGGTGTGTCCGTCCAGCCTCCGCCGGTATCGAACCTTGCAGGAGCACGTCCCCACACAATTTCATCGCTTCGCAGGGCATTCCGCGGCTGGGGCGTGCTGTTGCTGCCGCTCGAAATTATCACCTTACCTAATGATTCGAAAGCAAGCTTGCGGGCCTGCTGCGCCCACTCTCTTAGCTTCACCGATGAATCCAGTCCCAGTTCTGCCGAACAAAGCCAGTCATGCTCGGCCCCCGTGAGCTTCTCACACAATCCCGGAAAAACTTTTTCTACCGGCATATCACCATCACCAAGCTCTGACAAAATCGAGCCTATTGTGTGAATGACTCTGGGAAAAACCATTGAGTCCAGGCCGTTGCTGTTATCGCTGCTGTAACGCCACCTTGCTTCGGCAAGGAGGTTGCAAATCCACTCGGATTGCTCCTCGGTATTCTTTAGGATATGAGCTAATTCACCCGCAGAGAATCCGCTGTCTCCCCTGAACATTTTTCGCAGCGACCTTCGAATCTCATATGCACGAATCAGGCTTCGTCTTTGGTAAAACTCTTCCTGGTCGGTTAATGTGGCGATTTCAGCCGAGCTATAACGCTCGGCTCCCCGCCATGCCTGAAAATCCTCCGGGTTGCCCTCGGCAGGATTGAACAACCACAACCACTCACAATACCGGCTGTGCTTACTAACGGCGGGAAAAATCCTGGCATTCCACAAGCTTTGTTGTTCGATTGGTATATCAATATCCCAGAGGTCTTCCAGTTCAGTTCCCGCAAGCTCAAGCCATTCAGGGACAGGTATTCCGCAGAAAGTCGCGCCCTGCCCGATGGAATCTTTGAAAGAATCGTATATGTTATAGCATCGCACAAACCAGACTTTCTTCCCATTGCGGTCCCGGCCGGGAATAACATCGAAGCACATCTGCGATGGCACAGAAATAGGCTCATCAACATCCAGTCCCACAATAACATTTTCACCGCCTAACGTCAGCCTCGAACTTATCTTACACCCTTCCACCCAGGCATTTGTGCCCGCAATTTCACCGCCGTCAATTATCTCATTGTTGATGCTAAGGCACGTGTTCAGTGAAGTTGAGCCTATATCCCTTTGCATCAGGATGTTACCGCTGCTGATGACCTGTCTGCTCGTGCCGAAGTGCAGGAATTCACATCGCGGCAGTACGTTAACACCGAATGGAATACTGCGCAGCGATTCGAACAACCGGCCCAATAGCGCACTGTCCCAGAGCGAACCGCTCTGTTGTACTGATTTAATATACTGAGCCGAATTTGCTTCACTGCCCATACCGCAGCATATCTCGCGATAGAAATCAAGCCCGTACTTGAACAGCGCCTCGCTCATCTTGCCGGCTAATTCTAACCTGCCCTCGGAATTGCGTTGCATACC